>JAXDQB010000489.1:0-9970 GCA_034668065.1 Paraburkholderia sp. | reverse complement strand
CCGTCGATCAGCGGATAGCGCAGCGAAAAATCCTGCGCCAGCCGCACCATCGCTTCGTACGCGGAAGCATCGCCATGCGGATGATATTTACCCAGCACATCGCCGACCACGCGCGCGGATTTTACGTGTTTGCTGGTCGCGGTCAGGCCCATCTGGCGCATCGCGTACAAAATGCGCCGCTGCACCGGTTTCTGGCCGTCGCAGACATCGGGCAGGGCGCGGCCCTTGACCACCGACACCGCGTAGTCGAGATAGGCGCGCTCGGCGTAGTGGCCAAGCGTCAGGGATTCGCCGTCGGGCACGACGGCTGGGGCAAACAGATCGTCTAGTTGAGCCATCGAAAGTGGTGTCCGTATTCAGGGGAAGCGATGATCCCCTCGGGGGGCCTTGTGCATAACGACAGGTTCGGGGGCTCTCTCAAAAAACACCGGGCCGCCCCCAAGCTGCGTTCAAATATCGGCCTCGACTTCGTTGCCTTTCTCTTCGAGCCAGCTGCGGCGTGCGGCCGCTTCACCCTTGCCCATCAGCATCGTCATGCGCGAGACCGTCGAATCGAAATCGAGCTCGCCCAGCGCGATGGGCATGAGCCGGCGCGTGTCGGGGTTCATCGTCGTGTCCCAGAGCTGCTCGGCGCTCATCTCTCCGAGCCCCTTGAAGCGGCTGATCGACCACTGCGATTCGCGCACGCCGTCCTTCGCAAGCTTGTCGAGGATGGCCTCGAGCTCGCCTTCGTCAAGCGCATAGAGCTTTTGCGCTGGTTTCTTGCCGCGCGCGGGCGCGTCGACGCGAAAGAGCGGCGGCCGCGCCACGTACACGTTGCCGCGTTCGATCAGCTGCGGGAAATGCTTGAAGAAAAGCGTCAACAGCAGCACCTGGATGTGGGCGCCGTCAACATCGGCATCCGATAGGACGCAGATCTTGCCGTAACGCAGGTTCGAGAGATCGACTTCATCGTCGGCATTGTGAGGGTCCACACCGATCGCCACCGAGATGTCGTGCACCTCGTTATTCGCGAAGAGCCGGTCGCGCTCCGTTTCCCAGGTATTGAGGACCTTGCCGCGCAGCGGCAGGATTGCCTGATATGCCTTGTCGCGGCCCATCTTCGCCGAGCCGCCCGCCGAATCGCCTTCCACGAGAAAGAGCTCGTTGCGCGCAATGTCGGTTGACTCGCAGTCCGTCAGTTTGCCGGGCAACACCGCCACGCCCGAGCTCTTGCGCTTTTCGACTTTCTGCCCGGCGCGTGTGCGCGCCTGCGCCTGTTTGATGACAAGCTCGGCGAGCTTCCTCCCGTGCTCGACATGCTGATTGAGCCAAAGCTCGAGCGCCGGTTTGACGAACGTCGAAACCAGCTTGACGGCATCGCGGCTGTTCAGACGCTCTTTGATCTGCCCTTGAAATTGCGGATCGAGAACCTTCGCCGAGAGCACGAACGACACGCGTGTGAACACATCTTCTGCGAGCAGCTTCACGCCCTTTGGCTGCAGGCTGTGCAACTCTACGAAGCTTTTGACCGCCTGAAAGAGCCCGTCGCGCAAGCCCGACTCATGCGTGCCGCCCGCGGGCGTCGGAATCAGGTTGACGTAGGACTCGCGCGTGAGCGGCCCCTCCTCGCTCCAGGCGACAACCCACGCCGCGCCCTCGCCTTCGGCGAACGAGTCTTCGCTCGTGCGTGCGCTGTCGGCGTAGCGCTCGCCTTCGAACAGCGGAATCAGCAGCTCGCTGCCGCCCATGCCTTCGAGCAGATAGCCGCGCAGGCCATCCTCATACTTCCAGCTCTGACGCTCGCCCGTCTTTTCAATGACGAGCGTCACCTCCACGCCGGGCAGCAGCACCGCCTTGGAGCGCAACAGGCGCTGCAGCTCACCGAGCGGAATGTTCGAGGAATCGAAATACTTCGGATCGGGCTGCGCCGTCACCCGGGTGCCGGAGCGCTTCTCGCCCCTCTCGACGGCACGCACCTTCAGAGGACGCACGACATCGCCGTTCGCGAAGCCGAGTTCCGCGACCTTGCCCTCGCGCCAGACCGTCACGTCGAGCCTCGAGGAAAGCGCGTTCGTGACCGATACGCCAACGCCGTGCAAGCCGCCCGAGAACGTATAGGCGCCGCCCGCGGCCTTATCGAACTTGCCGCCCGCGTGCAGGCGTGTGAACACGATCTCGACGACGGGCACGCGTTCGTCGGGGTGCAGGCCGAACGGAATGCCACGCCCATCGTCCTCGACCGATACCGAATGATCGGCATGCAGCGTTACTGTGATCTGGCGGCCATGGCCGCCGAGCGCCTCGTCGGATGAGTTGTCGATGACTTCCTGAATGATGTGCAGCGGATTTTCGGTGCGCGTGTACATGCCGGGCCGTTGCTTGACCGGCTCCAGGCCCTTGAGCACCTTGATCGACGCCTCGCTGTATGCGGCGCTTGGCTTTTTCGTGGGCATCGTGTCGTGTAGATCATCGTTATCCACAGCGGGTGTGGATATCCGCGTGGACAAAGCGTTGAAAGTTCAAAAAAAGCGAATCGGAACAACGGCTTTACGGGCATGCCCGCGGAACAGGCGAAACGAACGACTCGCGCGCAACGCCGATCCGCCTACATCGGGGCTCGTCCGCCCGTAGGCAAAGGCTGGACCGACTGTCGCGGCGTATTTTACTGTTTTCGTCCTCGGGAGCAATTCGGCCGAATTGCCGACGGCAAGGCGCATCACGCATCACCTACTTGCAACGCTCGAACCGCGCCCCGATCCACCGTTATTTGCGCTTTGCTTCGAGCGCCTCCCATCGCTCGAGCGCGGCTAAGAGCTCGTCGTCGATCGTGGCATAGCGCTCTGTCAGCCGGGCGCCCTCGCGAGCGTCTTTGGCGAAGATCGAGCCGTCCTCAAGCTGTGCGCCGATCGCTTTTTGCTCAGCCTCGAGCGAGGCGATCGTCTTCGGCAGGGTTTCGAGTTCGCGTTGATCCTTGAACGAAAGCTTCACCGCGCGCTGCGCATTGCGGCCGTCCGCGCCGTTTTTTGGCACGGCTTCGCGCGGCGCATCTTTCGGCGCGCTGCTTGCAGCGGTTTCCACGGCGAGCCGGCTGGCGCGCTTGCTTTGCGTCTGCCAGTCGGTAAAGCCGCCAACGTATTCCCGCCACCTTCCCTCGCCTTCCGAAGCGATCACCGATGTGACGACGTTATCGAGAAACGCCCGGTCGTGGCTGACAAGCATGACCGTCCCATCGTAATCGCCGAGGAGCTCCTCGAGCAGCTCGAGCGTCGGAATGTCGAGGTCGTTCGTCGGCTCGTCGAGCACCAGCACATTGGCCGGCCGGGCGAAGAGCCGTGCAAGCAGGAGGCGGTTGCGCTCTCCGCCTGAGAGCGACTTCACCGGCGAACGCGCGCGCTCCGGCGCGAAAAGGAAATCGCCGAGATAGCTCATCACGTGCTTGCGGGTGCCATTGACCTCGATCCAGTCGCTGCCTGGGCTGATCGTGTCGGCCAGGCTCTTGTTCAGATCGAGCTGGGCACGCATCTGGTCGAAATAGGCCACCTGCAGGTTGGTGCCCACGCGCACCGTGCCCTCATCCGGCGCGATCTCGCCGAGAATCATCTTGAGCAGCGTCGTCTTGCCCGCGCCGTTCGGCCCGATAAAGCCAATCTTGTCGCCGCGCACAAGCGTCGCAGAGAAGGTATCGACCAGCGTGCGCGCGTCGTAGAACTTCGTCACGTCGACAAGCTCGGCCACGAGCTTGCCCGAGCGCTCGCCCTGGCCCACATCGAGCTTCACGTTACCCTGCACGTTGCGCCTCTCGGCGCGCTCGCCGCGCATCTGCTCGAGCCGTGCGATGCGTCCGACGCTGCGCGTGCGGCGTGCTTCGACGCCCTTGCGGATCCACACCTCCTCCTGCGCGAGGAGTTTGTCAAACTTCTCGTTCTCGACGCGCTCGATTTCCAGTTGCTGCGCTTTGCGCGTCTGATAGGCGGAGAAATTGCCCGGATAGGACAAAAGCCGGCCGCGGTCGAGTTCGACAATGCGCGTTGCCACCCGATCCAGAAACGCGCGATCGTGCGTAATGAAGAGCAGCCCCGCACGGGTGCCCACAAGCAACTCCTCGAGCCAGCGAATGCCGTCGAAGTCGAGGTGGTTGGTGGGCTCGTCGAGCAACAGCACATCGGGATCGACCACGAGCCCGCGGGCGAGCGCGACGCGCTTTTGCATGCCGCCGGAGAGTGCGCCGATCCGTGCCTCGCCGTCAAGGCCTACCTGTGCGAGCGTCGTCGCAACGCGCGTGCGCCAGTTCCAGGCGTCGGTCGTATCGAGCGTCGACTGCAGCACGTTCAAGCGGGCGAGCAGCGCGTCGTGCGCGGCGCCTTCCGGCACTCGCGCGAGCTCTTGGGCCACCTCGTCGTACTCGTCGAGCGCGTCCCGCCCAACGGCGAGCCCCGTCGCGACCGTCTCGAACACCGTGGCCTCGGGGTCGAAATCGGATTCCTGCGGTACGTAGACGGTCGAGAGGTTCTGCTGGCGCGTGACGAGCCCGTCGTCGGGCTGCATCAGGCCCGCGATGATCGTCAGAAGAGACGACTTTCCCGCGCCGTTGCGGCCGATCAACCCGACGCGCTCGCCCGCTTCGAGCGAGAAGTCGGCATGGTCGAGCAGCGCGACGTGGCCGAAGGCGAGCTGTGCATCGGAGATGGAATAGAGCGACATGAGAGAGCGGTGCCTGCAAAAAATACGAAAGGTCGATTGTACCGGCCGCGGAGAAAACCGCATCCGACGGCGCGGCTTCGATACAATTGCGCGTTGCGTTTGTCCGATTTGCCGGATTTGCCGGATTTGCCGGATTTGCCGTGCCGCGGTACGCAATGTGGCGCGAGGGTGCTAGCGCAGCGGCGAACGATTTGAGTGACTGGGGACGCGGCTTAGCGACGCCATCCGTCGATTTTGTTGAGATGAACAAGGGTAAGGCGCAGTGAGCAACGTAATCGAATTCAAAAGCTGGGTTTGCCTGATTTGCGGCTGGGTCTACAACGAAGAAGATGGCCTGCCCGACGAAGGCATCGCCCCGGGAACGCGATTCGCGGACATCCCCGATGACTGGCGCTGCCCGCTTTGCGACGTGAGCAAGGCCGAGTTTAGCGTGGTGGAGTTCTGAGCACGCGTTGCTCCGATGGGCTGCGGCTAATGCTGAATTTGCTCGGACGCGACGGTGTGAGCCGTCGCAAGGTGATCGGGAAGATGGATGTAAAAAAACCACCCCGAAGGATGGTTTGTGGATGGTCCCGCCGACAGGAATCGAACCTGTATTTTTCGCTTAGGAGGCAAATGTTCTATCCATTGAACTACGGCGAGACGCAGCCCGATATGATAGCACCTCACTATCGAAGGCACCACCGAACAGCGGAACGCAGATGCTCAATTCTGCTCAAACGGCCAAGGCCTTCGCCGAAGAAGTTGCCACCATCTCGGCCAGTTGCCTCCGGTCGGCCACCAGTATTTCACGCAGCGTGCGCGGATCTGAGTTGCGGCCGATGTTTGTATCCATGTCGCACGTCGCAGTAGCAGGCCTGCCGACCCAGATACTGTAGTCTCGGTCAAACCTTCCATACCGTTCTATGTTCTTTTCGTCCGTGCTGACTTCCTCAAACAACTCATGCTCAAGTGCGGGGTTGAGCAGATCGGCTGGCCTACGGCCTTCCGCGTTGGGATGGTTAGCCAGCGCTAGGAATCCCGAGGAGGGCATGGAACGTTTCAGCGCATCAAATGTCTTGATATCGCCGCGCATGCAAATCAGATGGAGCACGTTATTGCCTGCCTGGTCGTGCAGGTTCGGATTTGCGCCGTGCCCGAGCAATAGTTCAAACGCATCGCGATGCCCTTTAATCGCAGATATCATTAAGGGAGTTTTCCCCTGTGCATCACCCTCATTCAATGACACACCGGACGACAAATGGTGCAAGATCAATGCGACCGACAAGTCTTCGTTGTCATTGAACAAGGAATTAATCAGCGGTGTGTTGCCAAAAAATTCATTCGCACGGAGTCCCAGCACGTGCGTCAATTCCTCACCGACGTCCCCGCAACATTTCATGTAGTCGGCTCGGTCGAATCTGAACGGCGATTGCTTGCTACCCACCACGGTGGTGAGCAAAAAGAGGTCATTCTGCAACTTCGCTATCGCCGGATTGGCACGCGATGCTACCTTTTGCAACATACGTACACACGTCCCCAGTCCGCGCGGCTCGCGGCCGGTGCGCGGGACGTATCTGGCAGTGAGTTGAATCAGGGCGGCTTCGCCCAGTGCTCGGCGAGGCCTGACGTCTCCAATCGTCGGGGGAAGCGGCACCCGCACACGCGATCCGCTCGGGGCAGGCGCCCTAGGGCGTTCCGACAAAACCACGAAGCGAGCATCGGGTGTTGGCGGATTCCTGGTTGATGCTTCGCGTTCCGCCGAGCCGGTGTCGACAACGTTGGTTGCGTGTTGCGTGGGGGTATATGAATCAGGGCGGATGGAAAGGCTCGACATACTTTACTTGCACAACGCGAAAAGGAGATGTTTGCATCGGTAAGCGGTTAACCGATCTGGACATACATTGATAACGGATGATCGTTCGACGGTAACCGCCACATCGGAAGAATCGACGCGCAAAGCGAAGGCTCTCGGATTTCCCCCCCGACGGGCTGAGTCAAAATCGGCGCACCTGACTCTGCAAGGCCCGAGAACCGAGACTTAGAAAACCCGTCACCTCGATGGTTGAGTTCCGACCTCCACTCCGGTGGTTATTCCCGCTCCAAGTGCGCTGACGCCGACACCGAGGTAGTGGTTCCACTGCGCTTCTTCCCCAAGCGCCATGGTGGTAAAAGCGAGGCTGAATGCTGCGCGGAATGCCTCCTGAATATTTCTGATCGTGTACGGCGAAGGAATGCCGTGCGCCGGCGCATCCGGTCTTTCGCCCGCATATTTAGCGGCCATCTCGGAAAAGGTCGTCGAAAGCTGTAAAAGCGGAAATTCCCCCAGCAGGAACCGGACAGACCGAAACCAATTCTTGGCCCAATCCTGGTATTTATTGTCGTCCTTGTCGAGGCCCACCTTTAAAATGCGTTGAAGCATTCCGTCTTCTGGTTTGGCACCACCCAAGAACTGCCCCAGGTTGGCAAATGCTTGAAGAACCGATGACGTGACGCCGAAAATGGCGGCACGGTGGTTGATGTTGGAGAGCCATTCGGAGTGAACCGATGGGCCAACGGCACCTAATGCCGTACCAATCGCGCTTAACGTTGCCATGGCGGCGAAAAACCCCGCTCGATTCCGATCCGCATCTTTCGACATCTCGACTATCGTATTTTCTACATCCGCCGTCCCCGCCAGTGCCGTTTTGATCTGTGCTAAGCGCTCTCGATCGTCTGCGTTCGTCGGGTCAAGAACTTGCGCATATTGCTCCACGGCGTTCCGTATTGCGCCTACATCGTGAACGAACCTGCCAAGCTCTTGACCATTCATGCTCGAGGGCATAGCTGCCGCGGGACGCACGCCGACGGTTTCCGTCGAATCCGCGCCATGAATTAGCGCCGCCTGGAGTTTGGATAGTGACTGACAGGCTTCGGCCACTTCTGTTGTCATCCGATCCAGCTTGCTCGAAAAATCGTCCAACAACTTGCGCACGCCGGACTCGGAGCCGCTCACTCCGAACCCTTGCTCCAAATCCACATCGGCCGATTGAAGCTCACGCGCTTGCCCTTGCACAATCTGGCTTCGCTTCGCTTTCAGAGCTGTTATGTCGATTGGAACGAATTTGTCGTCGTCCGCGCCATGCGCAGCTTTGCCAAAAAGACCAGCGGCAGCATTCACACCATTAAGGATCGGTCCGTTCAGCGCTCCGGTCTGAATGGCGGCGCCTATAGCCGACAAGGCATAACTGATAAACTGGTAGCCGGGTGGCGCCGCTTGCCCGGTTACCTTGTTCACTAGAGACTGCATGCCGAGAGCGGCAAACTGGTCTATCACCTGTGTGTAGCCTTGCAACTCGTTCAGCCGAGCGCCGGCGTTCTTGAAGCGTCTTTGTCCATCAGTTGCGAGCGGATATTCCAACGTCGCAGCCATCGCCATAGCAAGCGCTGTTCGTTTGACTACCAGTGCGGCCATTTGACCGACATTGTCAAATGAAACATCGGTTGAGGGAAACACTGCCGGAGAAATGTACCATGCGCCATTTTTTGCAAGCATGGCCAGCGCCATCTCTCCCAGCGCAAAAAACTTCGTGTATTTGTTGGACGCGTCCGGCCCTTCCGCAGCCTTGGGATCAATTCCCGATGCAATGTGCGGGCTCAGGTCGTTCACCACCCTATCGAACGTGCCCTTAATCAAACGCGCGTTTCGTACAAATTCCTCGATGTTCGTCGTTTTCTGTATGTATTCATCTGAAAAACCCGAGATGGTGGACGGGTCGGCATTGGCGAGCTCATTTCGCAGCTTGGTGTGAAAAGCCAAAGCCTCTTTGATCGACGCTCCGATCGTTTCGCTCTGTCGATTCAAGTCAGCCAATATCATCCGCACATCGTCGGCGCTTGGATGTGAAGATGCCGTAACCGACATCGCTCGCGACTCGATTCCGTCAGCGTTCGATACGCTTCGTGCAGCGATGGACGCTGCGTCGCTGGAAGGCAATGAAGCGCGGGCCCGCATCGCGCCTCTTGAATTGGAGGCGCTGCGCGGTCGTATCGGCAGCTGCCCAGAAGAAGAACCGTCTGCGCCGGCGGCCTTATGCGTCTCTTGCGCCGGAGGCAGTTCCTGCAGTGCAATAGACGCGGCTGGCGAAGCAGATGAACGACTGACGGAAGCAACCATGGAGATCCTCACTCATTTTTGGAGTTGGCACGCGGGGATAACTCGCGATCAATGAAGTATTCGGATGGAAGTGCGTCTGGCGCATCTATTACGCGAAAGTCAGCGCATATATACGAAGTGATCGCCGCCTGAGCAGGCCATGGCCGGACAGCACCGCCACAATTTGTTCGCGCGCTGACAACACGCTTGCGTCGCTTTTCGCATGCGTTCTTCGCATGCCGGCTATCAAAGACCACGCGCAATGATAAAAGGATGAATCTTGAACGTTTATGCCTTATATCGCGCTATTCGTACTGCGACTGTCTCTATTCCAATCTTGCGTCCCGATAATGACAATCAGAAGTATCAAACCAAGCGTAACGCTTGCTCCCGCGTGTAACCTGGAGCATGCCAATCGGCAGCCGATCAGCGGCAGCACCGCTACGACACGCTCGAAAACTGCCAATGCGATTAGAGAGGCTCTGCCGAGCTTCGCGCCAACACGCGCTGCGGCGCCCCGCGCGGCCACCGCTGCAGTGACGTACGAAGTGACGCCAAAGCTGCTCGAAGACATCATCGCCTCGCGCCGTTCGCCGGTGGGTAAAGGCAAGCCCGTCGAAGGCATCCCTTATACGAACCCGGACCCTGAAAAGCGATCGATCACGGTGATGAATGCGCGAACCGGCCAGCTAGTTTGCGTCGGCGATATGAATCATCGCTTCTCGCAACAAAGCATGTCGAAACCTACGGCGATGGCCTTGGCTATGAAGCTCATGGGTGGAGATGACAGCCGTTATCGCCAATTCGTCGGTGTCGAAGCGTCCGGTCGCCCATACAATGCGCACGACCTGCTCCCGGACGGCCGCCCGTTCAATTCAAGCGTAAATATGGGCGCGCTGGCGACATGGGTGTTGATCATGGCCCACACGCCACAAGGTGAGGACCCGTTCAAACTCTTTCTCAACGAGATGAAGAGCATGACGAACAATCCGAATCTCGACTTTAACGAAAAAATGGCCCACGGCCAGTTCGCGCACCGCCCCGAAGGAGAAAAGAGCGGCAATCAGAAGTTGCTGGATGTGCTGGATGACACCGGGTTCATGAAGGTCCTGGAGGACGCTAACGGGCCGTTACCTGCTGAGCAGAAGGAGAAAATGGTCAGTGACGCGTTTC
>JAXDQB010000488.1:0-5562 GCA_034668065.1 Paraburkholderia sp. | reverse complement strand
GTCATGATGGTTTCCATGTTCGGCGCGGCTTGCTGCGTTGCACGGGCAATCACGTCGGCAGTGCGCCGCGACTTGACGGTCACGCGTTCGAGCGATGCGGCCGGTGCGTCCACCACGATGTCGTCGCTTGTCGTGTCGTTCGCTCGCACTTGCACGGTGTGCTCGACCGGGCGTGCGTGTCCCGCGGTGACGACAAGCGTGTACTGACCAGCTGCCAGCTTATGGAAACGGAACATGCCGTTTGATGAGGTGGTCACGCTCGTCCCGGTCTCGCGCACCTGAACGTGAACGCCCGCCACCGGGTGCTTGTCCGTCGCTGAAACCACGTGGCCATTCAACTCGCCCATGTCGGCGGCATGAGCAACAATTAAATTCGTACTACTAATTAAACCGATAAGCACTTTCGACAAATGCCGTGGCGGCATGTGAATTCTCCATCGTGGTTGCGTGCGTATCTACGGGCGCCGAACGGTACGGTCAAGTTCGCGAAGGGCGAGCACCGTCCTGGCCAGAAAAGCCATAAAAAGCTTTTTGCTTAGGAGTCCCAATTAACTGCGCGAGCTGCCGGTGGGCAGATATGCGCTTAGTCGTCAGATGATCGGTGCGGTGATCTCTGGGATGTCAGAAGGGCTTCAACGAGGCCAAACTTTACAAAGCACTTATTACACAAGTGTGACTTCGTAACGCAATGCAAAAAACCGCAAGCCGCGAGGGCAATACGCGCGCGCAAATCTGTCCGGCATGTATTGTGTCGGCGCGCAAAAATTCAGCTATTAACCGCGCTCTCGCCAGGCGCAGCAAGGCTTGGCGACCGAAGCCGAGTTCAAGCGCCAAGCCTGCGCGAGGCCCGTTCCATCAAGTCACGCTTGTAACGCAACTTTCTTTCAATGTTCCCGCGCTTGTAAGAAAAATGGATTACTCGTCACGCCACTCATAAACACTGAAAGGACCCTGTCGAATTGCTTTCGCACTCAACGCGCGAACGAGGAGCAGGTGCTATAGGGTGGATCAGGGCACATTCGGCGAGCCAGCTACACACCGGTAGTCAGCGCAAATACCCGCTCTCTCAGCACACGGTGCAAGCTCCGAATCGCCGGAAAGAACTGCTTGCGATGCGGGCAGATCAGGTTCAATGGAGCCGCCTCGCCCAACTGTTCCGGTATAAGCGTTTCGAGCCGCCCCGCCCGCACATCCGCACACACGTCAATCCAGGATTTGTACGCGATGCCGCGCCCATCGACCGCCCAGCGCCTCGCCACGTCGGCATCGTCGCACAGCAGCGATCCGGTGACGGGCACCTGTTGCCGCTCCCCGCCCACCGGAAAGACCCACTTGTCGTAGACGCGCCCGCCAAGCTCGTAAAGAAGACACTGGTGCTCGGCCAACTCGTCGAGGCTGCGCGGCCGGCCATAGCGCGCAAGATAGTCGGGCGATGCGACGAGCACGCGGCGATTGTCCTCGGCAAGGGGCAACGCCACGTAGCTCGCATTTTCGGCCACACCGTAGCGGATGGCGATGTCGATCGGATCGCGAAAAACATCGGTCAGCTGATCGGACAAAAAAAGCCGCAGTGACAACTTCGGATGAGCCGCGCGAAATTCGCTGATCCACGGCAGCAGCACATTGCGGCCCAGATCCGACGGCGCCGCAATCTGAAGCAAGCCCTGCAGCGCATCCTCTTCGCCGCGCAAACGCTCACGGCCTTCCCGCAAGACTGCCAGCACCTCCTTCGCGTACGGCAGATACTGCTCGCCTTCCGCTGTGAGCCTCAGGCTGCGTGTGGAGCGTGCGAAAAGGCGTACGTCGAGTTCCCGTTCCAGCCGCTGAATTGCGGCGCTGACCTGGCCCGGCAGCAGGTCCGCCTCGCGCGCGGCGTTCGAAAAACTCCCGAGCGCGGCAGTGCGTACAAAAAGGCTCAGATCGTCGAGCCGGATCATTTTCATTCCCGCAGTGAAAGTTTTACCCGATTGTCCCTGTTTTTCGGCAAGCTCGCGTAAGCGATCATCTGGGCCATGCCCGGCAGTCCGCGCGAATGCGCGGCGGCCAGCCTCCTTTACCCGTTTTCATCGCGAGGAGATAAAGATGAAAGCCATCGTCTACAGTCAGCACGGTCTGCCGATCCAGGATCCGCGCTCGCTTTTTGAAACCGAATTGCCAAAGCCCGAACCGGGGCCACGCGATTTGCTCGTAAAAATCCGCGCCATCGCGGTGAACCCCGTCGACACGAAGGTGCGCGCAGGCTGGCCGACCGATACGCCGCGCGTGCTCGGTTGGGACGCCGCCGGCACGGTCGAAGCCGTTGGTGCGGCCGTAACGCTTTTCAAGCCTGGCGATTCGGTGTTCTACGCGGGCTCGATCGCCCGGCCCGGCGCCTACGCGGAATACGGGCTCGTCGACGAGCGTATTGCGGGCCATAAGCCCGCCTCGCTCGACGATGCGCGCTCCGCCGCCTTGCCGCTCACTTCGCTGACGGCTTGGGAGCTGCTCTTCGATCGCCTTGGCGTGGCCGAGGGCGACGGCAACGGCGATGCATTGCTGATCGTTGGTGCAGCGGGCGGTGTCGGCTCGGTGCTGACGCAACTCGCGCGGCAACTGACGAAGCTGCGCGTGATCGGCACGGCGTCGCGACAGCAAACGCGCGAGTGGATTCATGATCTCGGCGCCCACGATGTAATCGATCACTCCCGTCCGCTGTCGGACGAATTGCGCGCGATCGGTGTCCCGCACGTGCGTTACGTTGCAGGCCTGACGCATACCGATGCGCACTACCCACAGATCGTCGAAGCCCTTGCGCCGCAGGGAAAGTTCGGCGTTATCGACGATCCCGCTACGCTCGACGCAATGCCGCTCAAGCGCAAGGCGATCTCGCTGCACTGGGAGCTGATGTTCACGCGCTCGCTCTTCGAAACGCCGGACATGATCCGGCAGCATGAGATCCTTGAGCGCGTCGCCTCCCTCGTCGACGCGGGCACGCTGCGCACGACGCTTGGCGAGCACTTCGGCACGATCAATGCCGACAACTTGCGGCGCGCCCATGAGCTGATCGAAAGCGGGCGGGCACGTGGAAAGATCGTGCTTGAGGGCTTTTGAACGATCGGAGGCAAGCCGGGCACGTCCATCTAGCGCATCGCGATCTCGAACCTGCCTCACAGGCTCCGTACCCAGGTGCGCTCAAGTTGCTTCACGCCTCTCGGGGGACCTGACATCGACGGCTGCCTTCAGCGGCGGCCTCGGGAAAGTTTTTCGTTTTTATTCGTTGCTGATTGTTCAGCACCACTGAAGAAAGAAAGGAAGGAACCTCACGATGAACCTCATCGACGCCATTCAAACGCGCCATACTGTCAAAGCATTCGAGCCGAGCCGCTCGCTGCCGCAGGCATCGGTCGATGCGCTGCTGGCCGTGCTGCACAACAGCCCGTCCTCGGTCAATTCGCAACCCTGGCATTACGTCGTCGCCTCGACGCCCGAAGGCCGTGCACGCATGGCCAAAGCCACGCAAGGCTCGTACTCCTACAACGAGCCGAAGGTGGTAAACGCCTCGCACGTTATCGCCCTGTGCATGCGCACGGACATCGACTCGGCCCACCTCGATGCGGTCCTCGCGCAGGAAGAGCGCGATGGGCGCTTCCAGATCGACGGTGCGAAGGCGGGGCAGGACAACGTCCGCCGCTCGTATGTCGACATGCATCGCTACGAACTGCGCGACGTGCAGCAGTGGATGGAAAAGCAGGTCTATCTCGCGCTCGGCGGACTGCTGGTGAGCGCGGCCGTGCTGGGCATCGATGCAACGCCAATGGAAGGTTTTGATTCGCGCGCGTTGGACATCGAACTCGGTCTGCGCGAGCGTGGCTATACAAGCGTCGTGCTCGCATCATTCGGCCATCGCAGCGAACAAGACTTCAACGCAAAGCTGCCGAAGTCACGCCTCTCGCGCGAGCAGGTGTTTTCCTTCATCTGATGGCACTCTGCGCTATTCGTTAAACGTGCATGCCGCGTGCTCCGAAAAAAGGAGCACGTTCGCAGATTTCCTGGCAGTGGCACGTCTGTAGCTCTTCCGCAGGCTCCTCTTTAGCACGCTCTCTTTAGCACGCTCTCTTTAGCACGCACCTCTTGTAGCACGCACCTCTGTATCGACCTCCTCAGCACCTCTGCGGCACGTCCATCGCTACTGCTGCAGAATTCCGCGTTGTATGCAAAAATCGCCGGCCGCGGATTACCGCGCAAAAACAACACGGCAGCAGTCCTAATCAATAATTAGTGGCGAGGAGCAGACAATTGATTCAGCGTATTTCCCGTTTCTTCACGCAAGTGGTGCATCGCGTCCTGCCTGACCCCTTGATTTTTGCGATTATCCTGACCGTCGTCACTTTCGCGCTGGCGCTCGGATTGACGCCAAAGCCGCCCACCGATCTCATCATGATTTGGGGTTCCGGATTCTGGAACCTGCTTGCCTTCTCCATGCAAATGGCGATGATTCTGGTAACAGGGCACGCACTGGCGAGTTCGGCGCCCGTTAAACGAATGCTCGTCGCAATGGCCAGCGCCGCGCGAACACCCGGTCAGGGCGTCATGCTGGTCGCGTTTGTCGCGGCAGTGGCATGCGCCATCAACTGGGGGTTCGGGCTCGTTCTCGGAGCGATGCTTTCGCGCGAGGTGGCCCGGCGCGTCAAGGGGAGCGACTATCGTTTGCTCGTGGCATGCGCCTACATGGGCTTTTTGACGTGGCATGGAGGCCTGTCCGGCTCGGTGCCGCTTGTGGCCGCAACCAAAGGCAACCCGCTTGAAAAAACCGTTGGCCTGATACCGGTTTCCCATACCATCTTCACAGGCTACAACGCGTTCATCACGATCGGTCTCATCGTCCTTTTGCCTATTCTGGCGCGATTGATGATGCCAAAGCCTGAAGACGTGATCTCCGTCGACCCGGCGCTGCTGGAAGACCCGCCCACCGTTGAACGAAAGCTTCGCCCCAATGCGACGCTTGCCGAGCGCATGGAAGAAAGCCGGATCCTGGCAATCCTCGTTGCGCTGCTGTGCGCCGTCTTCCTGGCATTGCGGTTCATCACGAAAGGCTTCGCGCTTGATATCGACACCGTCAACCTGGCATTCCTGGCCGCAGGCATTGCGCTTCACAAAACGCCGATGGCTTACGCGCGAGCGGTGGCCGCGGCAGTGCGAGGCGCGTCGGGCATCATGATTCAGTTTCCGTTCTACGCCGGCATTCAGGCGCTGATGGATCACTCGGGGCTGGCCGGGGTCATCACAAAGTGGTTCGTCGATATCGCGAATGTTCACACGTTTCCGTTTCTCGCGTTTCTCAGCTCTGCTGTGATCAATTTCGCTGTGCCTTCGGGCGGCGGCCACTGGGTCGTGCAAGGGCCCTTTGTGATGCCCGCAGCGAAGGCTTTGGGGGCCGACCTCGGCAAATCCGCCATGGCGATTGCTTATGGCGAGGCATGGACGAACATGGCGCAGCCGTTCTGGGCGCTACCGGCACTTGCGATCGCAGGCTTGGGCGTGCGCGACATCATGGGGTACTGCGTCACCGCTCTCCTTTTCTCG
>JAXDQB010000487.1:0-9621 GCA_034668065.1 Paraburkholderia sp. | reverse complement strand
AGCGCGACACCGGAGCATTCGCCGAAATACGTGTCTTTAGGCAAACGAACGGGATTGGAGATCGAGTCGTAAGGAATCGATGGCGCCGGTGGTGCATCCGCAAAAGCCGGCGGCATGATGAGACCTGCAGCGGTGCCGGCGACAAGGCTCATGAAAGTACGGCGACTCATTGCCCGATGCTCGGCGTTGCCACAGCACGGGCAAAACGACCCATATTGTTCGTTCATCCGATGTCTCCTGTGTGGTGTGTGTCACGTCTTAAACGCTAAGTCGCGTTTCGTTTCCTGTCGCTCCCCGCTTTAACGGTGACTCGAACCCGGCGAGCATCAAATCCAGGTTCTGAACGGCCGCGCCGGATGCGCCTTTGCCGAGGTTGTCGAATACGGCGGATAACAGCACTTGGCCACGCTCCGCATTGACGAATACGCTTAGCCGGAGGTTGTCGGTACCGTTCAGCGCCTGCGGATCGAGATGCGTCATCGCATGCGCATCCGCAAGCGGCATGACCTCTACATGCCGTGCGTTTGCGTAGTGCTGCACAAGGCGAGCGTGCAACCGTTCGCCGTCCACGTGGGACGGCAGCAGGCGCAGCTCGATCGGCACGGTCAGGACGATACCCTGCCGATACGCGCCATAGGCCGGCACGAAGAACGGCCGGTGCGCGAGCCCCGCGTGCAGTTGGATCTCCGGCGTGTGCTTGTGCTCGAGTGCGAGGCCATAAACCTGAAGCGACGCGGTGCCGCTCGACTCATGTGCGTCAATCGCTGCTCGCCCACCCCCCGAGTAGCCAGAGATCGCGTAAATGGTTACCGGGTAGTCACGCGGAAGCAGGGCGGCTTCAAGAAGTGGCCTCAGCAGGGCAATCGCTCCCGTCGGATAGCAGCCCGGGTTGGTGAGGCGCCGAGCTTCCGTAATTCGATGCAATTGCCCGTCAACCATCTCGGGGAAGCCATAGACCCAATCTGACTGCGTGCGATGGGCCGAACTCGCGTCGATCACGCGCACGGCAGGATTTCGGATGAAGCCGACCGCTGCGCGCGCGGCCGCATCGGGGAGGCACAGAATCGCAATGTCACATGCGTTGATGGCCTCGGCGCGCCGCTGCGGATCCTTGCGCTCGGCGCCAGGCAGTGTGATCAGCTGCAAGTCGGTGCGCTCGCGCAAACGTTCGTGAATCTGCAGCCCGGTCGTTCCCTGGTCGCCGTCAATGAAGACAGTGCGGAAGCTCATTCTGGTTGCGCTCCTCGAATTCGATCATTCGATCATCTGGTGGGAATACCGGGCTAGCCGGGCGCGTGCCTTGATTCTTCGTCGCGACGCTGCATTCTCGATTGTCCTGACATGCCTGCCTATCATGACTGGAACGTCTAGTGGCTACTGATACGAGCGGGATCGCGGAGTGGGTGCTGCAATGGGGCGATCTGTTCACGTTCACTTGCGCTCCCGCGCTGGCGCTCTGGCGGCGAATCAGGCAGCGTCCCGGTAACCGTGCAGGAGGCACGCAAAAACAAGCCGCGCGTGATAGTGACAACGACCGCGAAACCTGCGGTCGTGTCAGCGCGTAGTCAGGGGCACTGCCCATCATTACAAGCAGCAATCGAGGCCGATCTTGTAGTACTCAAAGCTCATTTCAATGCTTCGCTGCACCTCGTAAATTTCGTTCGCATCCGGGGCATTGCCGAGCAACGTCGCGACGATATCGAGCGCTTCCCATGGATGCTCGTCGTCGTAGTGCGCATGAAGACTCAACCACCGCATGGCTTTTCGACGAATGGTCGGCGCAAAGCTAAGGGCATACGCGTCGCTGCTGCAGACAAATGTCGACCACTCCCCAGTGATGCCCTCAATCGCATAGTTGATCGCGGCGATGCTCGCGGCGAGCCGATCGGCGTTACCACTTTTCCAGCACCAATGGCTTAGCGCGTAAGCGAGAGATGCACTGCTGCCTTTCATGAGGGTGAGCTTGGACACATCATGCGCGGCGGCCCAATCGACCCAGTAATCAGCATGGTTTTGCTCGACGCGAATATTGCGAGTCAGAAAGCGACGCGCCATATCCTCGCCTCGCGAGTGGCCGTAACGTAGCCGTTGAAGCATCATGGCCATGTACTGCGGAAACTGGACGACGACAGGCCATCCGTTGACAAGGAATGTCTCGGCCTGACGGGTAGTGAGCTGTGCCTCGCGCATCGCGGCGAAAATCGGATGAGCGATGACACGCTGCTTAGCGCCTGCCGTTTTATCCAGTACGTCGCCGAGCCAGGCCGGATAACTTCCAATGTTTTTAAGTTCGCCTACCCGGTGAAAAGAAGGGTCCACTCTGTGCTCCTTATTAAACGGTAAAGAGGTCAACGTCTCGTACCCAAAGCGCAGGTCGACCAACGTGGTAGCCTTGTACATAGTCGACGCCGATCCCGCGCAGTGCGGCAAGGATGGATTCGCTTTCTACGTATTCTGCAATCGTCATGCGCCCCATCGAATGGCCGATATCGTTGATCGCGGTCACCATCTCGCGATTGACCGGATCCTTGAGCATGTCCTTGATAAAACCACCATCGATCTTCACGTAATCCACCGGCAGATGCTTCAGGTAGCCGAAGGACGACATCCCGGCCCCGAAATCATCAAGCGCAAATTTGCATCCACGCTTCTTCAGTTCCCGGATAAAGTGGGCAGCAGCGCCCAAATTGGCCACCGCGGTCGTTTCTGTTACTTCAAAACAGATCGACGTAGGCGGGATGCCGGTCGACAGAAACTGCTCATTCAGGAATTCGAGAAATCGCTCGTCGCCGACCGATGCGCCTGAGAGATTGATCGAGTATTGACTCTCAGGATGCTGCTCGGTGTTGGCCAAAGTTGTGAAGACAGCATGCACCACCCAACGGTCGATTGCCGACATCAGGCCGTAACGCTCTGCCGCGGGCATGAATAAACCGGGCGGAATTACCTCTCCGCTGTCCCCAGTCATGCGCAGCAGTATCTCGGCACGGCACTTGTCGTTGGGGCGATCCGTAGTCACATGGCCGCCGGTCTGCGCAAAAGACGCGGTCGCACAGATTGCCTGGGCGTATAAACAGAATCCATCATGCGCGAGCGCATCCTTGATTCGTCGAGCCCACGAGATCTCGCTTGCATGCCTATTCAGTTCTTTGTCGCCAGCGACAGCCAGGTGGACCCGGTCACGGCCGCGCTCCTTTGCCATATAGCAGGCGATGTCTCCAAAGCGCATCGCCTTTTCGACATCGAGATCGTCTTGGCGAAGATCGACGACGCCAATGCTGACGCTGGTGGAAACCACATGCGTCCCCCAACTCCACTCGAAGGCTGCGAGATCTTTTCGGACGCGTTCTGCAACCTCAGCAGCACCGGCAGGTTCCCCTTCCTGCAAGAGCACACCGAATTCGTCGCCGCCAAGACGGCCGAGCACGTCGCGTTGCCGCAGACACTGCCGAATGCGTAGTGCAACATCCTTCAGCATCGCGTCACCGGCGGCATGCCCGAATGTGTCGTTGACGACCTTGAATTGATCGAGATCCAAAACCATCAGGGCGCAAGCCCGCTCTGAATTGTCGAGCTGGGAGTCCGGATTGAGCGATGCGTCGAGACAGCGTTCGAACTCCGTTCGATTGAGTAGCCCGGTCAGGCCATCGTGCGTGGCCTGCCATGCGAGATTCGAGATGTATTCCCGCTCGCGGCTCATGTTCCGCAGCAGTAAAACGATGCCTGTTGGAGCGTCGGATGCGTCCCGCACGACGGAGGTGACAGCTTGGACAATCGTGTGCTTGCCCGAAGCGCTCGTCAGCATGAGATCGCTGCCATGTTCGTCCGGCCCCGGATCCGCGAGCGCGGCGCTGATCAAGTCTAGAGGCCGCCGATCCCGCTCTCGCGTCAGCGACACGAGTGTGTCCAATGGGCGGTGGGCGCACTCCTTCGCCTCGCAATCGAGCAACCGTTCGGCGGCAGGATTGATGAACTCGACCTCCCCCGACAGTCCAACCGATATCACGGCCTCACCGATTGAACCAAGCGTTGCCTTCGCCCGCGCGTCGCTGAGCCTGAGTGCACTCTCCGTGGCGAGTCTGACGGTGATGAAGCGTCGAGCGTGCCAGGCGGCCAGTGCCACCAAGACGACGGCGACCACCGCATTTATCGCGAGCAGTAACAGCGCTAACTTTCTAAACGCCGTTCCCAAGATATCGGCAAAGCTGCGAGAGATCGGCAACACGGCCGCATTAATCGTCCATATCTTGACGGTGAGGCGGTCGATATAATTTTGGGGCGGTCTGCCTCGGGAAAACGCCGCATGAAGGTCATCACCCGCTGCGGACAGCTGGTTGACGAGCGCGTCTCCCTTTGCCCAGTACGCGACGGCTTCCTTGAAGTAACTCACGTGGCGGAAAGTGCAGAACACCCAGATGGCAGCGCCGACATCCCCCGGGAAGACACCGCTCGCAAGCAGAGCTTCGCGCGCGATTGAGTTGTCCGGCTCAGCGCGATCCAATGCAAGGCGGGCCCGCTCAAGATTCCGCGGGTACGCGATAGCGCTTTTGTATTGGGCGTATGTCTTTTCGTTCCCTGTCTGCGCATAAAGGTTCAAATAGAACACCGCATCTTTTTGGCCTTTTGACCAAATGCTTTCCCCTCCGATATACGCACGGACCGACGACATGATTGCCAAACTCGTCGCCGAGAGCCCAAGGAGAAGAAGCACTACTGCAAGAAACGGCCAGATGGTTCTTAGCAACTGTCGATTAATCGTTGCGGACGCCACGTGCATGAAGTTCCCCGCATTGACTGCTTATTTCACCGGATCACGTCGTGTCTTGCACAAATTTTGGACTGATCGCGCTTTGGGCACGAAGATATCAACTTTACGGCTGTATGCAGCACTTCATTAGTCGGTGTTTTCCCTAGCCTGGTTGAAATCTCGGAACCGGAATTAATGGATGCGGCTGGCCGGACTAATGGATGAAAAAGAACAAGCACCCGTGGGCGTGGCAAATGCGGGCAGGAAGAGCATCAACGATACCGCAGCGGCTATGGTTGCGTTAGGCGTAGAGTTTTACGCCTAGATTTGCGATTTCGAGAGAGATAGTCCACCGGAGAAACTCAGAGCCCGAATTCGGTCAACCTTTACTTTCTTGCCCGATACAGCAGGCATGAGTAATCGACGCTGTCCAGTGCGGTTGGCGCAGCGGAATGACTACGCGGGTTGCCGGTCCCGACAGGTGCTGGAAGCCGGACGCGGGACGTTGCTTGTCGCCGCACGGCGCATGCTCGTCCACTTATCTGGGAATGTACGAATGTTCTGGATGCTGCGCGCGTACCTCCCGACAGCTTATGAAAATAATCCATCCGTCTGTCATTCATGCGCTTAGCCGCGCATTGTCGAGTCATGGACGGATGGAGCCCTCGCAGTGCAAGGCTAGCTTCCAAACTGTGTGTCAGCGTTGCCGAATCCGAAAGTAATTCCTGTTTCGCCACCGAGGTTTTCGAGGAAGTCGATCAAGAGAGCATGTCTTTGTTCGGCAATCTTTCGCCCGGTCGATGTGTTCATTCTGTCCTTCAGCAGCAGTAACTTTTCGTAGAAATGGTTGACCGTTGTCCCGTTTTTTCGCTTGTACTCGTCGAAGGATTGATGGACGACCGGCTTGATGTCAGAGCTCATCATCGGTTGCCGCCGCGCTCCTCCGAACGCGAACGCGCGCGCAATGCCGATCGCTCCGATGGCGTCCAAGCGGTCCGCGTCCTGGACACACTGAGCTTCAATCGAAAGCGGCTTGTACCCGTCGCTCACGTTTGCTCCCCGGAATGGGATGTCGAAAATAATTTGCGCGACGGCATCGGCGATCTCGCTGGAAGCCGTATTTTCTAAAATCCAATGACGGGCGATTTCGGGACCTATGCGTTCGTCGCCACCGTTAAGCTTGTAGTCCGAGATGTCGTGGAATAGGGCGGCCAGCTCGACGATCGTCGAGTCCGCGCCGCATTCCTTGGCGATAAGTTTTGCCATCTTCCAGACGCGTTCCACATGCAGGTAGTCGTGCCCCGTGCAGTCTTCGGGCATATTTTCCCTGACGTATCGCCGCGCCTCTGAAATGACATGATCATGCGAAGTCAGCATATCTTCCGCTCCTTTCGTCGATGAACTCGGTAAGCCACAAATTGGCCGCGAGTTGCTTATGTTTGCGCCGCTGTCTCTAAGACCATAGATTGCCCCGCTGTGAAGCTCAAGAAAATTACCATTATCTCTTATGCACTATTGAAATGGCGGCCATTCGGCTGGACGGACTCACACCTGCATGAGTTCGAGATCGATGGCAAGGCCTATGCCATGTTTGAGCTCGACGACGTGCTCGGTTCGATGGACCCGGACAGCACCTTCGATGATCGCAAGACCAAGCTAGAGAAAGCTGCCTACCCCGGCATGAGGTTCGTCCACAAGTACGACTTCGGCGACGGTTGGGAACACGACATCGCTCTGGAGAACGTCGATCATCGAAGGCGAGCCGCGAGGTTGTCCGCACATTGTCGCTGGAGCACGCGCATGCCCGCCCGAAGACGTCGGCGGCCCCTTCGGATATCGGGAGTTCCTCGATACATTACGTGAACAACCCGAAAGCGAAGAGGCCAATGACTATCGGCGTTGGGCTGGGCACGACTTCGATGCCGAACTGCTTCAGTTTCTTCCCGGCGTGCGGCCCGATTACAACCAAACGCACAATCAAACGAGAACATGTAGCACGCTTACAGACAATCCTCTTGACGCCGTAACACCCGAAACACTTCGGCAAGTACAGGGTTTTGCCGAGGCCTGTTGTACGGGCGCAAAAAAATGGATTCCAAAACTTCCAGCGGCTGGTTTCGCGTCAAACAGCCCTTTATGCCGAGATGTCGGACTTCATCAAGCAGGTCAATCAGCTCGAGTCGGAAGCTGCCGCGCAGCAGGGCGCCGGTTTGCAGGCGCTGGTGGCGAAGCATGCGCAGATCGCGCAGGAAGCGGATGCGCTCGGGGTGATCGGGTTCCCAAATGAGCCCGTGCCCGGGATACAGTCGGCCGAAACAACACTAAAGACTCTGCAGGACACGTCGGCCAATCGGGTCTGCGAACGCGCATATGATCGAGCAGGAATGCCGGCGGCGTGGCGCTCTGCAGAGTACATGTTCGACGCAGCGGAGCCTGACAAGCTGGTTAAGTTGGCTTGCCTCGCTGTGCAACGCGGAGCCACAGTGCGTTACTTACCAAAAGTTGCGATTGGCCGGGAAGGCTTTGCGATCGAGACGAAGCAGACGCACGTCAGAATCTATCCCGAGGTCGAGCGTCTGGATGACAAGAACCTGCTGCTCGTCCCGTCAAGGGTGACGATCAACGGCGAGTCCTTCGAGATCCCGGATCGCAATTCAATCCATCAGCTCGCGGGGGTACTAGTCACGATGTTGCAGATCGGCTAACCAGCGAGAGGAGAATCAATGAAACAAGCATTGTTCGCAGTCGCCGCTCGGTGACGTTGCCGAGTCGCGACGGCGTCACGCAGAGCATTTACGTCCAATCGCCATCGGACAATCCGCCGTGGATTGTCGTCCTGTTCGGTGGCAACGACGGTGCGCTGCACCTGAGCGCTGGCGGCGCTATCACGCTCACGGGCAATTGCCTCATCCGCACGGCCGAATTTTGGGTGAATCACGGAGATGCCGCCGTGCTCATTGATAAGCCCTCCGACAACGCGGACGGCGTTGATGACAGCTTTCGCCCTGGCAAGGACTCGTTCACCGATACAGCAACGATCGTCAGGGCGCTTCGGCAGCGCTTTCCGTCGTCGAAGATCGCACTCGTCGGCACAAGTCGCGGGACCGTGTCGGTGGGCAACGCGATCGAGTCGATCCTGATTATGGCAGGCGCGTTCGTGCTGACCTCGCCGGTGTCCATCGCGCGCCGGCGCAACGTGGGGCTTTCCGGGATGCATGTGGACGGAACGAAGTACCGCGTCCTGGTGGTATCGAATCAGCACGACGCGTGCCCGGCGTCGCCACTCTATGGCGGCAAGCGGCTCGCCGAGCGCAATCACTTCGATTTCATTGCCGTCGATTCGGCGGAAGGCGGTGGCAGCGTTCAGGCTGATTGCGGTGGGCATTCGCCGCATGGTTTCCTCGGAATCGAAGACGCGGTTCTTGCCATCAACGGTTGGCTGACGGGTCAAGCGCCACATACACGGTGACTGGGGCATGGGCGAGGTTGCGCCGTCACTGGCACGGGAGGCGGCTGATGCCATCCAGCAGGTGCTAGATGCCACAAAGGTTCGTCCCCGGTGGCCAGAACGCCCCGGGCGTCACTCGGACGAACTCAGTGAGGAAGAGCTTGAACGGCTACGGCTGCTTAACCGGAAGCTGACCGAGGCGGAAGCGTGGATACGCCAGCGGAGTGACCAGTGCCTAAGTGACTATTACCGGGCCGGCGGCGTCAGGAAAAGCACCGCTACAGCGACCAACTCCAGGAGGATGTCGAGATAGAGATCAAAGTCGCATGTGCTGCGCGAAGATTACCCCGGTTTCGATGAAGATGACGACAACATCGTAGCGGAGCTGGGCTGGATGTCATTTGACGGCATTGTCGATGACCCCGCGACTCGCAACTGGAACAAATTCCAGTGTCAGCCTACGCACCGGCTGAGCGGCGACCATCATTGCTGGCTTTTCCATGACCTGTACGACCATTTGCTCTACTGCGAGTGGGACAAGATTCTTAGCATCGGCGGCATCTGGATCGACGTACACCTGATTCAGCAACGGGAGATGCGATGGTAATGGCTCGCGCGCCAAACTCACATTGGGCCCGACGGCCATACAAACGCCCGAGCCCATGAAAGTCTTCCTTGATGACGGGCGTCCTACCCCAGCGGGCTGGATGCGCGCCTACTGGCCCGACGAAGTGATTGCCCTGCTTAAGACGGGACGGGTGGAAGAACTGAGTCTTGACCACGATCTCGGAGACGACAGCCGGGTACAGGCTACGACGTGATTCTCTTGATCGAGGAAGCGGTTGCACTGCGCGGCTGCGCCCCGCGCCCGCGAATCCGACAGCCGGCGCACGGATGTATCCAATCGATTGCGCATCTCATTCACTAACTGCAAAGCTTCGCTTGGAAATCAGTGGAGTGGTTTGCGTTCGTTTTCGCTGGCACAGTCTCCTTTCCAGCCGGGGCGGAACGTCAAATTGGCTCAGGCCGCGTTCTGCCAATCCACGAGAAACCACGGTTGGAGAAGTTCATACATGATGTCTAGAACAGCAGACCCAACATAGCCGCCTTGACCGCAGCTTCGGTTTTGTTTGTCGCGTTCAGCTTGCGCATCGTGTTGACGAGGTGAAATTTAACGGTCCGCTCGTCGACGGACATGATCTTGCCGATTTCCATGTACGTCTTTCCCGCAGCGGACCATTTCAACGTTTCACGCTCACGAGCCGTCAGCTCGACTGCATATTCGGGCGCCCGCTGCGCGAGGAGATACTCGCTCATCGCGCAGTTGACCGCGTTCACGAGCCACAACATCCGATATCCTTTGTGGGCAAGTTCGCACTCGTCGATCGGCTCGCCTGAGCGCACCATCGTCACGAGCCCAATCGTT
>JAXDQB010000486.1:0-6582 GCA_034668065.1 Paraburkholderia sp. | reverse complement strand
GTCCGCGGGCGGCCGCCAGTCGCGCTCGAGCCCGACCGCGCCTGCCCAGCCGGCACAAAGCAAACGCGCGGCAGGAAGGCCGGGCGAAAGGGCCAACGGCGGCAACACGCCGTACCGGCGATGCCAGGAGAGATCGGCCCAACGCCACGGTTCGAACCAGAATCGCGGCCACTCGTCACTCATCGCGATGCCTCACTGTCTTTGCTTGCCCGGTTAGCCGCCGCTCGCGCCAGCGCGACAGGCCGTAGCCCGCTGCCCCGCCCACCAGTACAAGCATCCCGGGTGCGACGACGAGCTGCCATCCCGACAAACCTGCCGGTGAAGCGATCGATGAACCGGCCTGCACGGCCGCGAACGTCTGCTGCTCGGGCACGAGGACGACCGCAACACGGCTGTCGTCTTCGGCTGCCAGCCCGGGCACGCCGTTCTTGACGAGTTGCACAATGCCCGGCAGGAGGGCGCTTAAATCGATGTCGCGACGATGCTTGATCAGCAGCGATGCGGATGCCGGCGTAAGCGGCGCGCCGGCCGCGACTCGCTGCTGTGGCACAACGCGGGCACGCGCTGCGACGACGCCGTCGATATCGAGCACCGTGCTCTCGATTTCACGCTCGAGCGCATGAACGTAACGCGCGCGTTCCTCGAGCGGCGTCGAAATGGCTCCCTTCTTACCCAGCGTGTCACCGAGCCGCGGACGCGGCTGCCGCGGCAATCCCGCCTCGCGCAGCGCACTCATCGCCCGGGCGAAATCGGCATCGGCAACCGACAACACCACGCCCTCCTTCACCTGCCGACGCTCGACACCAATAGCGCGTTGGCGTAGAACAGCTTCCATTTCATTGGCGGTTTGCATGTCCGAAGCCACCTGAAGATCGATGCGTGGCGTGCACGCGCAAAGTGCCAGGACCGCAGCCGTCCACGCGAAACGCCAGCCGGGCATCGCAGGCGTGCGACACTTCATGCCGCCGTGATCAATTGCCTGAGTCCGCCGGCCGTCGAGCCGATGACCCGCGCGGCCCACATCACGTCGATGTTGTAGGCGGCCAAGAGCCGCGCCTGCCGGTGCATGGCAAGCGCCACTTCCGGACCCGATGCGCCATCTGCGTGTGATCGCGCGATACGTTCGGGAAGTGCGGCCGCCTCGATGCGCGTACGTTCGATTTCATCTAGCCGGCGCGCGAGAGTGCGCAACGCCGGCGAATCCACGATGCCTGAAGCACCGGAGACAGGCTCGCTAAGCGTCGCTGCCCGCGCTCCCGGCGCCACCGGCGGCGGCGCAGCAGATGCCAGCGCATGCGCGAACGCAGCGCCCGCGGAGGTGTCGACATGCGGGTGCAGCGCGAATGCTTCAAGCGAGGAGATGCGGAGATCGTCCACGGGTTTGCCCTCCTTTTAAGGGACGATCAAGGCTTGATTTGCGCCGTCAGCTGGCGCAACGAGTTGATGAGTTCCGTCTTCATCCGCCCATGCGCTAATTCGAGCGCGTTTTGCGCATCGACGCGCCGCTTTTCCATTGCAAAAGCCACCCCCGCATGCGCGGTCGATTCCGTGGCGCGAAGCCGGTCGCCCATATGCTCGGCCATGGATTGCCAAAATTGAATCATCGTCTCGTTCCGTTTTTAACGCACGCATGCTCGAGTTCATGCATCCGCCATTCAAAGTTGTGCTCGAACCGGGTTTAGAAATGAATGCCTTGCGCTGCCTTATGGACGGCGTTTTGCAGCTTGTTTCCCGAATCGAGATGCCCGCTGGCGATGCTGCTCGCGGTATCGGCCATCATCTTTTGGATATTGGCCTCGGTCTGCATTTGCATCGTCCTCAGCTGCGACTCCTGTTGCCGCTTCAGAATGCTTTCCATTTGGGCGTAACCCTTGGTTGCGCCGGCCGACGCGGACGATCCAGACGCTCCGGGCGATCCCGAAAATGTCGAGACGGCCGATGAAGCCAGCGACGCCAATGCGCCAACCGCTTCAATAACAGGAACGACGGCTATGGTCATGATAAGGACTCCGTTGACAAGGAATGGAAACTTCACCCTCTTCCGATATCGATGCGATGCCTGTCCGGAATTGGACGCTTAGTAACAGCGCTCGCTGGACGGTTCCGCATAACGGCTGAACTCGTTCATTCGCTCTTGCCGCGCCGAGCATGCGCGCCCCGGGAAATAGGTAATATCGTCCGATTTTTATATCAAAATTCATGTTCGAAAGCGTCGGGCTTCGATGATTTCCCCTTTCAGCCCGATAGAGAATCAGATTTACGCCAATGATCTCGACGCTTTTGAGCGGACACCTGCCCATTGTGCCCATTGCCGACGCTGACGCGTCCATCGAATTCGATGTCTGGTACCGCACACACGGCGACGCAATCTATCGGTTCATCGCACGACGGGTGCGTAGCGCCGAAGACGCCGAGGACATCCTGCAAGCCACTTATCTGGGTGCCTGGGAGAATCGTGCGTCGTATCGCGGAACGGCGCAGCCGAAAACGTGGCTGACAGCCATCGCGCTCAACATCATGCGCAATTACGTGAGCCGCGCCTCGGACTACCGTTTCGTCATCGAGCGCATCGACGATCACGAAGGAGCGCTCGTCGATACGCTCGCGCCCGATCGCTGCATCTCCATCAAGCAAAGCCTCGGCAAGTTCCTCGAATTCGCTCAGTCGTTGTCGGAAGAGCAGCAAAGAATGATCGAGCTGCTGTTCGTCGACAACGTCAGCTACGTGCAGGTCGCCGCCACGCTGGGAATACCCGTTGGCACAGTCCGCTCGCGGCTCTCGCGTCTGCGGGCGAAGCTCGAAAAGCACTTCGCCTGAATCGCCTGGTGAGACTGTGGTCGCCCGCTGGTTTGTAGTCGCCGGATCACGGCGTCGCCCATCGTCGGCCCTTTCTCGTTCCTTCAACGTTCAAAGTCCGCCCATCAATGACAATGAATCTGAGCCCGACCGAACTCCAACTGCTACGTGCGGTGGAGCACGCCGATCACATCCGCGACGCGATGTCCGCCGCCGACCCCGCGCAGTGGCAACGCTACGTGGAGGCGCTGCGCGGCGTGTCGCTCGCCAATTGGAGCGCCACCACCGACATCCAGATGAAGTTTGCGCTGCTGCGCACGGTGCTCAACGAAGTCCGCTGAGTGCCATGATGCATTGCGCTACCTGTGGCCGCCTCGTTTGGAGTCTGCTCGTCATGCTCACCTGCGCGTTCGGCATGACGCCCGGGCATGCGAGCGCCGACTTATCGGCACCCTACGCCTATCAGGCAACGGGCCACTCGCCGCTCGACGTCCTGCGGCGCTTCGCCGACGATCACGGCTTGAAGCTTCGCGTGGCGCCCGTCGTCCATCGCGTCGCGCCAGCGTGGCGTACGGCCCGCCTGGCCGGCTGGATTCGCGGCGAAACCGGGCGCGCCTTTCTCGAGCAACTAGCGAGTGCCTATCACTTCGACTGGTTTGTCGCTCATCGCACGCTGCATGTCAGCGCGCGCGCCGACTCGAGCGTCGAAAGCGTCGCGCTTCACGGCATCAGGGCCGATGCCGCGCAGGCTGCGCTTGCCGCCGTGGGTCTCTACGACGAGCGCTTCGGCTGGGGCGCACTGGCCGGGCGTGACGCCGTGCTCGTCGCCGGCCCTCGCGAGTATGTCTCGCTCGTGCGCCGCTTTATCGGAACGCAGGCCGCGCCTAGCCAGGACACATCGCAGGCCGAGCCGATGATCTTCCCTCTGCGCTACGCGCAAGCCGCGGACGGTGCCGCGTTCGACCGCGGCGACGCAACTCGCCCGGGCATCGCTTCGATCCTGCGGCAACTCGTAGCGCAAGATGGCGAGCCGCAGGCACCGCGTTTTTTTCTGCCGGCAACCGATTCGATGGCCGCATTTCCTGCCTCTGGCTCTGCCTCTGCTTTCGCCCCCGCGCCGGTGCCCGTCGGCGCACACGGTCTCGCCAACTGGTTCAGCGGCCCCCACCATGCGCCGCCTCTGCCCGATGGGCGTACGACGCTTGCGACGGCGCTTCCCGGGGTATCGCGCGCTCGGGACATCGTCACCGTCGGAGACGAGCGGACCAACACCATTCTCGTATGGGGCGACCCTAAGCTGCGTCCTCGCCTGGAGCGCATCATTGATGCACTCGACAGGCCCGTGCCGATGGTGACGATGGAAGTGCTTGTGCTTGAGGCTGACGAGGCGACGATTGGCGCGCTCGCTTCCGAGGGCGCAAACGAGGATCCCGGTGCGGGCAGCGCCGATTCCGCGCTGCCCCGTGCACTTTCTATAGCCTTTGATGCCCGTCTATTGCAGGCGATTGGCGAGCAGCGCGCGAAGGTGCTCAATCGTCAGGCGCTCGTCGGCTTCTCCAATCAGCACGTGACACTGGCCATCGGCGCGGAGCAATTGCATCGGCGCTCGGCACCGCGTGAGGAGAGCGACGAAAACGCCAATGGCCGCGCGGGCAATCACGGCGATGTGCTCGATCTCATCGCGCGCCTGTTGCCTGCGCAACCGTCGGGGCGCTTAGCCATTGCCGTCGACGTCGGGTTTCGGATGGCGCAGCCGACCGGTCTGCCCGGGCTGGAATGGGGCAGCACGACGAGCGTCAAGCTCAACACGACCGTCGCGCTCGAAGCCAACGCCGCGCCACGGCTCGTCGCCACCTACCCTGTCGCAACCTCGCGCGGCCGGCAGCGCGCGATTTTTCTCACGGCCGGCACGCTCTAGCCGCGCGCGACGCAAGAAGCGAGAGACCACGCCATAAAGCGCTCGACACCATGCTCGAACTTCGAATTCTCAGCGGCTTGCATCGCGGCACCGCACTACCGCTCGACGGCGAAACCATTCGCCTCGGTAGCGGTACAGCCAACGACATCGTCTTGACCGACCCCGGCATGCCCGAGCATGCCGTCGTGCTGAGCCGGTGCACGGGCGCGGATGCGCAAGTAGGCGCAGGCGAAGGATGGACGCTCTACCAGGTCGAATGCGATGCGCCGGCCGCCACCGTCGCGTCCGGCATGCGCGTTCGTGTCGGGCCGATCGTCGTGGCTTTCGCCGAGGAGCACGAGCCCTGGCGCAGTGACGCGGCGCCGTTCGGATCGCGCGACAGGCGCGCGGCGCGGCGCAGCGCAACCGCGTCGCTTGCCGGCATCGCTGCTCTGCTCGCCGCGCTCGGTGCTGCAGCAGTGCTCGTGCTGGCTTCAGGCGCGACGAATGCGGACCGTCCGGTTGCCCCGACACGCGCGCCGAGCGCGAGCGAAGCGCCGAATGCGAGCGAAGCTTCGGGCGCCGCGCGCGAGCCGGCGGTGCGCAGAATCGAGGCCGTCGTCCATCCGGCTCGCGCCGAGCCGATGCGGCCGCCGTTCGGCCTGACGAGCGTACGCGGCGGCACGCATGGCTTCGTAATCACCGACGACGGGCACGTGCTCGTCCCAGGCAACGTCTGGCGGGAATTCACGCTGGAGCGTATCGAGCCGCGCCGTATCGTCTTCTCGGGCCGGCATGCGGCCGAATTGCCGTGGTAGGCCGCTCAGCAACTGCCCCAATCCTGCCTTCAGGCCGGGGGCTCGGCTCACCTCCCTACCGCGAAAGAATTCCCCTTAGGGAAAAGCGGGTTTTAAACCGGAGTCAGTTTTACTATGAATCGCCTTTTGACGCCTTGCGCAAAATTGCGCTGCACCGCTGGTGTTTCGCCCGACCTCGAGCCGCGCCTTAGCGCCTGGGCCGCGTCGATACACAACCGCCTCGCCGGCTCGCCGGCCATCGAAACATACGGCCGTGTCGAACGCGTCAGTGCCACGCTCATCGTCGCGCGCCTGGCCGGCTCCAGGATCGGACATCTTTGCGAGCTTTCCAGCGAAGCCGGCGACGGCAATCCGACGCTTGCGGAAGTGATCGGCTTTGACGGTGCGAGCACAATGCTGGCGCCGCTTGAGCCTACCAACGGTCTCGCCCCGCAAACGCCGGTACGCGCGCTTGGCCGGCCGCATGAGATTGCAGTCGGCCCGCATCTGCTCGGGCAGATGCTCGACGGATTCGGGCGGCCGCTCCTGCCTTCCTGTGCCTCGCCCCATCGCGCCTGCCCGAGTAAGCCTGTGCTGGCAGCGGCACCGGCGGCAACCGAGCGCCCCCGCATCGCGCAGAAGCTATCGAGCGGTGTGCGCGCGATCGACGCGCTGCTCACGCTCGGCCGCGGCCAGCGGATCGGCTTGTTCGCCGGCCCGGGGTGCGGCAAGACAACGCTGCTCGGCGCACTCGCCCGCGGCATAGAAGCCGACGTTGTCGTGTTCGCGCTCGTCGGGGAGCGGGGCCGTGAGCTCAACGAATTCCTCGAACGAGAGCTCGACGCCACCCTTGCCGCGCGCTCGGTCGTGGTTTGCTCGAGCGCCGATCGCGCCCCCATGGAGCGCGTTCGCGCCGCGTTCACTGCAACGGCCATTGCAGACGGATTCCGCGCGACAGGAAAACATGTGCTGCTGCTTATCGACTCATTGACGCGCGTCGCGCGCGCACAGCGCGAAATCGGCCTGGCCGCCGGCGAGCCGCCAGGGCGGCAGGGTTGGCCGCCTTCGGTCTACTCGATGCTGCCGCGTCTC
>JAXDQB010000485.1:0-2921 GCA_034668065.1 Paraburkholderia sp. | reverse complement strand
GTGCTGACGTTAAGGCGTCGCGCCACCTCTTCCTGGCGCAAATGCGTATTGGCTGGATAAAGGCCTTGCAGGATTTCCGCCCTGAGCGTGCTCAGCACATATTGCTGAGTGGTCCGATAAAGTCTGGCCAATGGCTACCTCAAAACGGTCTCGATTTACGCCGCCGTTTGTCGTGCAGGCCGCGGCTGAATGGCAAGCAATTCAGCCGCGGGTGAGGCTTGTTAATTACACTTACTTGACGGCGGCCTTGGCGAAGGTGTCGTCTACCGCGTTGCTGTACGTCACGGTACCCGGCTTGATGTTGCCGATATACTCCTGAAGATCCAATGCATTGCGAAACGCTTGCTCTGAGATATCAGGCGTCGCTGCATAGATTTTCTGGTCGATCATGCGCTGCACCGCGCTTTCCACGATCTTCTTGTCCAGTGTGGGAAACTCGGACACGGCCACCGCCTTGGCGCTGGCAGGCGATTGCTGAATGAGCGCTTCGGCCTGAGCGATCGCTTTCACGAAAGCCGCCACCATTGCCGGTTTCGACTTGATCGTGGACGCAAGCGTATCCATGCTCGAAAAGACATAGCCGCCAGGATAAGCTTTCGGAAATGCGTAGAGAATCTTATAGCCCGACGCGACGCCCTGCTCAGCTTGAGGCTCATACAATGCCGCGGCAGCCGCGCGACCTGCCGTGAGCGGTGCGAGCTCGGTCCCGATCTGCACCGTGTTCACGTTCACGTTCTCGAGCTTTTCCTGCTTGATCAACCGCTGCAACAGGTAAGTGCTGGTTGTTGGCGGCAGCGCTGACGACACCGTTTTCCCCGCTAGATCCGCTTCGCTCTTGAGGCCGGAATTGGGCGGAGTCTCGATCCACACGGGTACGCCCGCAACGACGTTCGCCACGTCGACGAGCGTCGCACCCTTAAGATTGGCCAGCGCGGCGGTCATGGGATCTTGCAAGGAAAAATCGGCGTGCCCGCCAATCACTGCAGCCACGCCTGACGCACCGCTGCCCGCGGTCACCTTCTGCACATCGAGACCGTTCTGTGCGAAGAAGCCTTTATCCATCGCCACATAGAGCGGCAGGTATTGGATCGACTGGAACGCCTGAAATACGACGACTTTTTCGGGTGCGGCCAACGCGGGCTGCGTCGCCGCCGTCGCGAGCAACACACCTGCTGCGCAGGTGTTTGCGAACCGCTTTGCGAAGCGCTTGTTCAGTGGCGATTCGTGTTGGACAAAGGTGAGGGGCTTTTTCATCGTTTTGTTTTCCATGAAATGATCCGGGTTTCCGCGAGTTGAACGATCAAAGTCAGCAGTGTTGCCATCAACGTCAGAATGATGATGCCGAGCCAAACCGTGTTGAGATCGAAGAGCGAACCAGCGACGAACACCTCGTGACCGAGGCCCGACTGGGATGCGATGTATTCACCGACGACAGCCCCGATCAAGGCGAAGCCGATGTTGACGCGCAACGTGGAGAAGATCCACGGCAATGCCCCCGGCACGATCAGCTTGCGAAAGATCATTCCAGGCTTCGCCTTGAATGAGCGAAAGAGGTTTAAGAGGTCCCTGTCGACTTCCCGCGCTGCCGCGCAGGAGGAAATCATCGCTACCGCAAAGGTGGAGATGCCGGCAAGCCACACTTTGGACGCCATGTCCGAACCGAACCAGATGACGATCAGCGGGCCCAGCGCGATCTTGGGAATGCTGTTCAGAATCACGGCAAAGCCCTCCGTGACGCCGGCTACAGCCGGCACGAACCAGAGGAGGAGGCCGAGCCCGATGCCGAGGCCGCTACCAATGACGAGCCCCAGGACCGTCTCGTACAGCGTCGTCAACGTGTCCGAGACGAGCTTGCCTTGCGTGAGCCCCACATAGGCGGCGTTATAGATGCCCGCCGGCGAGCCGAATAACTGCCCGTTGATCCAAGCATGCCCGGCGGCAATCTGCCAGAGCACGACGAGCGCCACCATGATCAGCGTGACGACGCCTGCGCTTGCTGTGCGGCCCTTCAACCTCTTGGTGCGTGCCCGTCGGCGCGCTGTCCCTGACGAGATGACTGCGTCACTCATGTCGACGCTCCTCCATGATTGATGTTGTTGCTGCGCAGCCCGTTCCAGATACGTTGATGGAAGGTGCGGAACTCCGGCGCCTCGCGGGCCGAAACGGCAGTGCGGGGACCGTGGGTGGAAAGGATGACGTCGACCGAATCCTCGACGCGCGCCGGCCGGCCGCCGAGCAGGATGACGCGATCGCTCATCGCGATCGCCTCCTCGATGTCGTGTGTGACCAGGACGACGCTCGTACCGGTGCTTTGACGCAGCGACATCACATCGTCCTCGAGTGCGAGCCGCGTTTCGTAGTCGAGCGCGGAAAACGGCTCGTCCAGCAGCACCAGCGTGGGATCGACGAGCAAAGTGCGCGTAAGAGCGACGCGCTGACGCATGCCGCCGGACAATGCCTGCGGATAGGCATCGACCACTGCGGTGAGCCCATAGCGAGCAAGCATCTCGCGGGCTCGATCGATGTCGTCGCGCGTCACCTTCCTATAGAGCTCGATGCCCAGCAGTGCGTTTTGCAGCACCGTTCGCCACGGCATCAGCAAGTCTTTCTGCAGCATGTACGCGATGCGCCCGGCGCTGCCGTCCGCACGAGGGCCGACTTCGATTCGGCCTGCCTGTGGATCGAGCAATCCGGAAATCAGATTGAACAGGGTGCTTTTGCCCGCGCCGCTGCGGCCTACGATGGACACGATTTCTGCTGCGCCGACACTGAAATTGAGGCCGGCGAACAGGGTGGTCACTACGCCGTCGTCGGTTTCGAATCCGTGGTTGAGCCCCGCGACCGTCAAGCTTGCGCCCAGCTCGCGACCATTCGACGAAGCGGCCAATGTGGCGCCGGGTGGGATCGTCGTGTGTGGTGTG
>JAXDQB010000484.1:0-3528 GCA_034668065.1 Paraburkholderia sp. | reverse complement strand
CGGTGGTGAGAAGTCGGCAGAACCCGGCGCGATTCAGCAGGTCTGCCCGACGGGAAGAGCAGCCGGCGGCTGCGTTGCGTGCGCCGTTCCGTCATTCACTGGAACGGGGCGGAAGCAGAGCGCCGCGGGCGGCGGCAGGACATGCGGATCGGCCGCGTCGGCGATGGCGATTTCAATGCGAGCCAGCATTGCTTTCGATGCGAACGTGTCGAGCCATAACGAGGAGAGGCGCGGCAGCACGTATTGCTCGATGAAGCCGATCAGTACGCGTGCGCCGGTTTCGTGCACCAGGCAGCGTCCGACGATGTAATCGACGACCGCTGCGTCGTACGTGAGGACGATGGCATGAGCGTCAGCCATGCGCGCGACGACGCGATCCAGATGCAGTCGCACGATGTGCGAAAGCGCGTTGTTTGCCAGCGGGCGGTAAGGCACGACGGTTACCCGGCCGAGAAACGCGGCGGGGAAGGCCTTGAGTAATTCGGGTGTCAGCGCCTCGCGCAAACTGTCGGCATCGGGTGCAAGCTTCGCATCCGCACATAGTCTTGCGCTCAGCGCCGAACCGACATTGCTCGTGAGCAGGACAGTCGTGTTGCGGAAATCGATATAGCGACCATCGCCATCTTCCATGTAGCCCTTGTCGAACACCTGGAAGAACAACTCGTGCACATCGCGGTGGGCTTTCTCGATCTCATCGAGCAAAACGACTGAATACGGGCGGCGGCGCACCGCTTCGGTCAGCACCCCGCCTTCGCCGTAGCCGACATAGCCGGGCGGGGCACCCTTGAGGCCCGAGACGGTGTGTGCTTCCTGATACTCGCTCATGTTGATCGTGATCAGGTTTTGCTCGCCGCCGTAGAGCGCTTCGGCCAGTGCCAGCGCGGTTTCGGTCTTGCCGACGCCCGAGGGCCCCGCAAGCAGGAACACGCCCAGCGGTTTTTTCGGATCGGTAAGCCCCGCGCGTGCGGTCTGCACTCGCTCGCCGATCTGGTGTAGCGCATCGGACTGTCCGATCACTCGGGCTTCGAGAGTTGACGGCAGCGAACGTACCGCGGTGATCTCGTCGGTCACCATTCGGCCCACCGGAATGCCAGTCCAGTCGGAGACGATTTCAGCGACGATGGCTTCGTTGACCTCCGGAAAGACGAGTGGTGTATCGCCTTGCAGGCGAACCAGCGTGCACTCGAGCTCGCGTAGCCGGTCGATCGATGCCGTCGTATCCGGCCCCGCGTTTTTTACGGAATTGACGGAATTGACGGAACCGACGGAATCGACGGAATCGACGGAATCGACGGAATCGACGGAATCGATGGAATCGACGGAATCGACCGCAGCGACCGCAGCGACCGCAGCGTCGCGTGCGGCGAGCAGTGCTTGCGCCGCTTCGAGCTGAGCGGCCCAGCGCGCTTCGAGATCGCGCGCCTCGCTCACGAGCGCGTCAATGCGGGACGCCACGGCGCTCAACGGCCTGCTCGCTTCCAGGCCCATGTCCGCTTCCTGCCTGAGCAGGTCGCGTTCGACGCAGGCCGCCCGCAGGCGCTGGCGCACGTCTTGCAATTCGCGTGGCGGGGCATGTTGCGAGAGCGCGACACGCGCGCAGGCGGTGTCGAGCAGGCTGATCGCTTTGTCCGGCAACTGGCGCGAAGGAATGTAGCGGTGCGAGAGCGCGACCGCCGCGCGAATCGCCTCGTCGCGCACAACGACACCGTGGTGCTGCGAGAACGTCTGCGCGAGTGCGCGAACCATGTCGATTGCCGCGATCTCTTCCGGCTCCGCCACCTGAAGCACTTGAAAGCGCCGCGTGAGCGCTGGATCCTTCTCGATGTGCCGCTTGTACTCGGCCCATGTCGTCGCGCCGATCGTGCGGATAGTGCCGCGCGCGAGAGCGGGCTTGAGCAGGTTGGCTGCGTCGCCCGTGCCTGCCTGGCCACCCGCGCCGATCAGCGTGTGGATTTCGTCGACGAACAGGATCACCGGCGCGGGGGACCTTACCGCAGCCTCCAACACTCCCTTCAGCCGCGACTCGAACTCCCCCTTCATGCTCGCGCCGGCCAGAAGCGCGCCCACGTCGAGGCTCAGAACGCGTACGCCGATCAATTTCGGCGGCACGTCGCCTGAGGCAATCGCGCGCGCGAGTCCCTCGACGACAGCGGTCTTGCCAACGCCCGCTTCGCCGGTGAGCAGCGGGTTGTTTTGTCTGCGGCGCATCAGCACATCGATCGTCGTGCGAATTTCGAGCTCGCGACCTACCACTGGATCGAGGTCGCCGATCTGTGCGCGCGCCGTCAGGTCGGTGCAAAACTGCTCAAGTGGCGAGCCGTGAGACTCGCCGGGAATCGCATGGGACGCCTCAGCGGCCGACGCGGGCGAGAAGCCACTGTTGTCGTGCGGCGCGTCGGTGGCTTCCGGCGAACCGTCGATCCAAGCGGGCAGCGCGTCGTCCAGGCCGTCCAGGGGAATCCTGCCGAAGGCCGGGGAGACCGACAGCAGAACGCGCCGCAGATCGGGGGTCGTTACGAGCGCGGCTATGAGCCATGCGCCGCGCACGCGCCGGTCCTTGAATCTCAAGGTGGCGAACACCCACGCGCGCTCGATGGCCGACTCGACGTGGTGCGAAAAATCGCTGATCGACGTCGCACCCGCCGGCAGTGCGGTCAGGGCGCGGGCGATATCGCGATCGAGCGCTGCGCGGTCGATGCCACAGTGCCGGACGATCCGATGCAAATCGGAATCGGGTACCTGCAGCAGTTGATGCAGCCAGTGGACCAGCTCGACATAGGGGTTGCCACGCAACTTGCAAAAGGCGGTAGCCGACTCGACGCTCCGAAAGAGCGTAACGCCGAGTTTGCCGAACAGCGCTTGCCGCGAAATCGTCATGTTGTCTCTCTGAATCGCTTATGTCTTGACAAGATTTTTTGATTAAACGATATCCGCCGACATGTCGTCATTTCAGCGGCGGCGGATCGTTAAAACCGATGTTTGTAATCAGCGCGGCATTAAACACGTGAAACCATGATTTCGTCAATTTGCCTGTTTGCCGGACTGATCGGAATATTTGTATCCGAAAAGTTTCGCTTGACTGTGAATGTAATGATGTAGTAAGGATCGTACTGGGCACCTTGTGGTTGGCGTGTGAGAGATGCTTGTTGGTTAGTTTTGTCTCTTTTGTAGGGCGGCGAAATAATAGGACGAAGTGAAGTTTGTTTGTCTCCCTTTTTGGGTGCCTGAAGTTATCCCGAATTTAATTTAAGGGTAATCGGCTGCGTTCCGTTTGTGCTGGTTAATATTTGAGTGGACGAATGGGTATCTGTTGTGTTTAAAATCGCCATTCTTTCGAATCGCTATTATCAAGATAAGCGTATGCCGATCACGAGACTCAGGCGGAATGTGCAGGCAACCACGCGGGTTGAACCGATGACGCTGGAGCATGACCAAGCGGATCAAGCGGACCGAGCGGATCAAGCGGATCAAGCGGATCAAGCGGATCAAGCGGACCGAGCGGACCGAGCGGACCGAGCGGACCGAGCG
>JAXDQB010000483.1:0-12606 GCA_034668065.1 Paraburkholderia sp. | reverse complement strand
AACGGAAGCCTTCTCGTGATGCGCGGTCAGACCCAAGTGCACTGGCGGCATCGCGTACCCAAGGCGCGTGGCTTGACCAAAGAAAGAATCAATTTGACATTCCGCTTCGTCACGCCGCGCTGACGCGGAACATTCTTACCGCACTGCGCCGCAACGGTCGGCGGGGGCGATGAACTTTTTGAAAAAGTTTTAAAAGTTTATGCGCATAACAAGCGTCAGAAAACGTCGGAAACGTGTGAACGTCGGTCCACGGATCTGTTCGATGGTCTGCAGGAAAAAAAGCGGCCCGCCGACATGACGCCGGGCGGGCCTAGGAGTGTTGGCCTCGAGTTAGCCAAGGCCGACTATACCAATGCGAGGACGTCGCGGGGCGTTTCGTAACCGACCGTAAAAGATCCGCTTTCCCACGTCGGCTCGAAACGGCGGGCGTCGTGGGAAGCGGGCGCAAAAACATGCGTTATCGCGGAAACACGCTGTTTTCAGGCCGAACCGATTTCTTTTCGACCGCCTGCAACCGCCATAGGCCGCCGGTTGGTGCCGGCTTGGCGGCGCATGACCATTGGGCTTCGCCTTGCGCCACGGCCACGCCCCGATTGCGGTCGAAACGTAGGCCGTTCAGCGTGCATACCGGCGTATCCCCGCTGTGCGGGCAAAGTTGGGTGACACCGTTTTCGTCATGTACGTCGCCCCACGGCGGCAAGTCGATTCCGTCGTGCGACTCTCTCGACCAAACGTGCTCTTCCGTATCGAGCCACAGCACGGCGTAATCATGATTGACGGTGGGATCCGGCCCGTTGATCAAAATCGTAAGTCTCATGGAAAGTCGCTCCAGATAAGGGTGGGCTGGCCTCCCTGCCTTTTTTGTCTTGCGGGCAGCGCTTCGCGCTCAAGATTTAATCGAACGTTAGGTACAACTTTAGGAAAATTTGTCGAAAGATGCCACTGGAGTTGGAGGCGATCGCGGGCCATTCGGCGTTTTTTATTCGGGGTCAAGCGCCCTGCGACAGCTCGACCGAAAGGCGGGGACCGGCAATACCTGTGATCCCGCTGCCACGCCCCTTTGATCGTGGAGGTGGACTGTCGTTAAAAGTGCCTGTTCGAAACGGCAGGAATGCGTGTAGGATACTGTATATACATACAGGTTTCGTTGGGACTTCGCCATTCAATGTCTGCCGCGATCGTTCACCCCGAGGATGTGCATCCGTCCCTCTGGCTCGCTTCCCAGCTGGCTCGAGGCAGCATGCGCACAGTCGATACGGGCTATGCCGCGCTTTCGGCTGAATTGCCGGGCGGCGGCTGGCCGGTCGGGGCGCTCGTGGATTTGCTGACCCAGCAGCCGGGAGTGGGCGAGATCAGACTGTTGCGTCCGGCGCTCGCCGCGCTCTCCAAGCGCCCGATGGCGTTCGTACAGCCTCCGCATCTTCCCAATGCGCCGGCATTTGCCTATCTGGGTATGCCGCTCGATCAGCTGATTCAGGTGCGTGCGTCGAAAACGGCGGACGCGCTCTGGTCCGCTGAGCAGATCCTGCGCGCGGGCACGTGCGGGGCGCTGTTGTTCTGGGCGTCGTACGTGTCGACGGCTTCATTGCGGCGGCTGCATCTCGCTGCTCAGTCGTCCGAAACATTGTTCGTCATGGTCAGGCCGCTCGCAGCCGTGCAAGACGCTTCGCCCGCTTTGTTGCGGCTGGCGGTACGTCCCGAGGGCGAGGGCATCACTATCGACATCGTGAAACGACGAGGGCCGGCATGCGCGGAGCCGGTGTCGATTCCTCTCCAACCCAGTCCCATTTTGCTCAGCCGCCATGCACGTATTTCTCGCCGTCAAACTGCATCGACTCGAGCTGGAAGTGTTTCGGCCGAAGTGGTTGCCTGAACCGGCAGCCGGCGCGGTCGTGCTCGAAAAGGAGAATGTCTTTGTCGCGGACGGTGCGGCCCGCGCGGCGGGCGTGCGCATCGGCATGCGGCGGGGCGGCGTGTTGACGCTCGCGCCCGGCGCCGAAATCCACGAGCGGGACATGGCAAAGGAGGAGGCGGCGCAACGGGAAGTCGCGATGGCCCTGATGCAGTTCTCGCCTGAAGTGAGCGTGGCCAGCGAAGCGACCCTCGTGCTCGATGTCGGTGCAAGCCTGCGGCTTTTCGGCGGCATCTTGCGTTTGTGCCGGCGAGTGCGAAGCGTTCTGCGCACTCTGGGAATGAGCGCACGAGTGAGTGCTGCGCCCACGGGGCAGGGCGCATGGCTTCTTGCCCAGCATGGCACGCGTCGCCTCCTGAAAATGCATTCGCTGGAGCGGGCGCTGTCCGCCCTGCCGTTTATCGTGGTGCCGGAATTGCAGCCGTTCTCCGAATGGTTCATCGGGCTAGGCTGCGAAACGATTGCCGACGTGCGCCGTTTGCCGCGCGCCGGTCTGCAGCGCCGTTGCGGTGCCGGCGTGCTCGAATCGCTCGACCGTGCCTTTGGGATGGCCCCCGAACTCTTCGATTGGCTGGAGCCGCCGCCGGTATTTAACGCGCGTATCGAACTGCCTGACCGGGTCGAGCATGCCGAAGGCGTGCTGTTTGTCGCACGTCGTCTCATCGCGCAATTATGCGGCTGGCTTGTCGTGCGGCAACTCTCGCTCTCGGCGGCGGCGTTTTCCCTCGAGCACGAGCGCGGCCGAGAGGCGGTTGCGCCGACGATGCTCGATATCGCTCTCGGCGAGCCGACGTGGAGAGAGGATCATTTGGTCAGGCTGCTCAAGGAGCGGCTCGGCCGTCTGGAGCTGGTTGCATCGGTGATCGCAATTCGTCTCGAAGCGACGAACGTGGCGCCCGCGGCACCGGCATCGGAAACCTTGTTTCCCGAACCGGGCGGCTCTGCGCAAGACCATGTGCGCCTTGTCGAGCTGCTCGTTGCTCGTCTGGGGAACGAGAACGTGCTTCGAGCGGCGCCTGCCGCTGACTATCGTCCCGAAGTCGCGAATCGTTGGGTGTCGGTCCACGAGCGCGTCAAGGCCTGGCCTGTACCCGATGCGATACCGCGTCCAACATGGCTGCTGGAAAAGCCGGTGCGCTTGCTCATGCGACAGCATCGTCCGTTTTACGGATCGCCGTTGAAAATCGTGTCGCCGGGCGAGCGCATTGAAGCCGGGTGGTTCGACGGCGCACTCGTGACGCGCGACTATTTCGTGGCGCTTGGGGAAGACCGGATCTGCTATTGGATCTACCGCGAACGGGTCAGCAGCCGCGATCCCGAAAAAGAGCCGTACTGGTTTCTTCACGGGCTTTTCGGATGACGCGCGATGGATACCGCTTTCACCGCGCTGCCCGCGTATGCCGAGCTGTTCTGTTTTTCCAATTTCACATTTCTGCATGGCGCCTCTCATGCCGAGGAGCTGGCCGAACGTGCCGCACAGCTCGGCTATGCCGGGCTTGCGATTACCGACGAATGCTCGCTCGCAGGCGTCGTGCGCGCACATGACGCCGCGAAGCGGGCCAATCTGCCGCTAGTTATCGGCTCTTACTTCAAGCTCGTCAACGCTGACGGGGCGCCCACGTTCGGCCTGCTATTGCTGGCGCAGAATCGGGAGGGCTATGGCAACCTTTGTGAGCTCATCACGCTGGCGAGGATGCGTGCGCCGAAGGGCGAATACCGCTTGACGCAGCAAGATATCACCCGGCCGCAAAAGCCCTACGGCCATTTGCGCGGCATGCCGGACTGTCTTGCGATTCTGGTGCCGGAGTTTCCCGCCAAGGAAGCCGCGCTGCGCGAGCAGCTTCGATGGCTCGATGAGACCTTTCCCGCGAGAGCATGGTGTGGGCTGGTGCTGCATCAGCGGGCCATGGACGACATTCATCGCGGCGCAGTCGAATATGTCGCGCAGGAGTGCCGCGTGCCGGTCGTCGCGCTCGGACACGTGGTGATGCATGTGCGCTCTCGCAAGCTGCTGCAAGACACGATGACGGCAATTCGTCTCGGCAAGCCTGTGCACGCGTGCGGCTACGACCTCGCGCCCAATGCCGAGCAGCATCTGCGCCCGCGTCTGCGCCTGGCCAATCTGTACCCGGAGCAAACGCTGAGCGAGACGACGAACATCATTGCGCGATGCACGTTTTCGCTCGAGGAGCTTCGCTATGAATACCCCGATGAGCTCGCGCCCAAAGGCATGACGCCGGCCGCGTTTCTGCGGCAGGAAACCTACATCGGCGCACATCGGCGTTTCACGCGCGGCATTCCGCACGAAGTCCAACTCCAGATCGAGCATGAACTCGAGCTGATTCGCGAGCTCGAGTACGAGCCGTATTTCCTGACCGTTTATGACATCGTCCGTTTTGCCAGAAGCCAGGGCATCCTTTGTCAGGGGCGTGGCTCCGCGGCCAATTCGGCGGTCTGCTATTGCCTCGGTGTAACCGAAGTCGATCCGGCGCGCGGCAATATGCTCTTCGAGCGTTTTATCAGCAAGGAGCGCGGCGAGCCGCCCGATATCGACGTCGATTTCGAGCATCAGCGGCGGGAAGAAGTCATTCAATACATCTATTCGAAATATGGGCGAGATCGCGCTGCGATTGCGGCTGCGGTATCGAGTTATCGGCCACGCGGCGCGTTGCGTGAAACGGGCAAGGCGCTCGGCATCGATCCGAACATCGTCGACACGGTCGCCAAGTCGCATCAATGGTTCGACGGCAAGCGCGATCTGCTCAAGCGTTTCGAGGAATGCGGGTTGAATCCGGAAACGCCCCTCATACAGATGTGGGCTTCGCTCGCAATCCAATTGCTCGGCTTTCCTCGTCACCTATCGCAGCATTCGGGTGGTTTCATCATCAGCCGGGGCAAGCTTTCTCGCCTTGTGCCCATCGAGAATGCCGCGATGCCGGAAAGGTCCGTCATTGAATGGGACAAGGACGATCTCGAATCATTAGGTCTCCTGAAAATCGATGTGCTGGCGCTGGGCATGCTGTCGGCCATTCGGCGCGCGCTGGATTTGGTATCCGAGCGGCGCGGCGAACGGTTCGAAATGCAGGACATTCCTGCTGAGGACTCCGAAACGTATGACATGATCTCTGGTGCGGACACGGTGGGGGTGTTCCAGATCGAATCGCGCGCCCAGATGTCGATGCTGCCGCGACTCAGGCCGAAGGTGTTCTACGATCTCGTCATCGAAGTCGCCATCGTGCGTCCGGGGCCTATTCAAGGCGGGGCCGTTCATCCGTATTTGCGGCGCCGGCAGGGGCTCGAGCCCGTGACTTATCCCAGCAAGGCATTGGAGCGCGCGCTGTCCCGCACGATGGGCGTACCCATTTTCCAGGAGCAGGTGATGCAGATTGCCATCCTGGCCGCGGGCTTTTCGCCAGGGGAGGCCGACCAATTGCGGCGAGCAATGGCGGCGTGGAAGCGTAAGGGAGATCTCGGGAAATATTATGACCGCATCGTGGGCGGCATGACCTTGCGCGGTTATGACAAGGCGTTTGCCGACAGCATTTTCGAGCAAATAAAGGGCTTCGGCGAGTACGGTTTTCCGGAAAGCCATGCAGCGAGCTTCGCTTTGCTCGTTTATGCGAGCAGTTGGCTGAAGTGCCATGAAGCGGAGGCTTTCCTTGCTGCGATGCTCAACAGCCAGCCGATGGGGTTCTATTCCCCGTCGCAGCTCGTGCAGGACGCGAGACGTCATGGTGTCGTCGTCCTGCCTGCCGATGTCGCTGTCAGCAATTGGGATGCGTCGCTCGAGCGAATCGACGGCGCCGAACGGCCGGCGGTTCGGCTTGGGTTGTCGCAGCTGAAAGGCATGCGCGATGGTGCCGCGGCGCGAATAGAGGCTACTCGGGCGGTGCGTCCGTTCGAAAGCGTGCGTGACATGGCGCGCCGTGCGCAACTCGATCGCCGTGATCTGCAAGTGCTCGCCGCGGCCAATGCGCTGTCGAGTCTTGCCGGCAATCGTAGAAAGGCGCTGTGGCAGTCGGTCGTGGCTGTGCCGGACAGGGACATGCTCGAACGAGCCGCGATGCAAGACGACACGCCGGAATTGGGGGATCCGTCGGAAGCCGAGGATATCGTCGACGATTACCAATCGATGGGGTTGACGCTCGGCCGCCATCCTTTGGAATTGCTGCGGCCGCGTCTGCTGCAGAAGCGACTGTTGCCGGCCGCGGTCTTGCAGCACTATCCCAACGGCAGGCTGGCCCGCGGATGCGGGATCGTGACGGGCCGCCAGCGGCCCGAAACGGCCAAGGGCGTCATCTTCATCACGATCGAAGACGAAACCGGCAACGTCAACGTCATCGTCTGGCCGAAAGTCCTCGAACGGCAAAGGAAAGAAGCGCTAGGCGCGTCGCTGCTAGGCGTGTTGGGCGTATGGCAATGCGAAGGCGAAGTCCGACATCTCGTGGCGCATAGGCTGATCGATCTCTCGCACTGGCTCGGGGAACTGCCTCCGGTCAGCAGAAACTTCCATTAAACCTCAACGCACGCCGTAGCCACGGCTTTGCATGCAGTCGCCATAGGCTTGCCAATACGTCGTCATGGGCGGCTTAGGTGGCGGTAAGGGAGGAAGCTTGGTCCCGCTTGCCCCGCCCGCGTTGACGGACGGTCCCGACGCTGCGCTTGTGCCAGAAGCCGCCGACGGCATCGTTTGGCTTGCCCCCGTGCTTGCCCCTCCACCGGCACGGGTGCCTGCACTTGCCGCGCCGGCATGCTCGGCGCTCGCCGGCAAAGGCGGTTCCGACGTGCCGCGGCCGGCGTCGGATGCGAAGTCGATCGGCTTCGTGCGTAACGGTCTTTGCGACTGACGTACGATGTCGACACCCGTCTCCTTCTTCGCTTGCCAGTAGCAATAGGCTGAGTCGACGCTTTGCGCACCCGGGCTCTGGCTTCGCAACGGATAGATCAGCGGCCGTTGGGCCCAGGCAATCGCGGGTAAAGCAATCATCGCTACGATACCAGCCCAAACACGAATGTTCATCGCTCGTGAGCTTCCTTCGATTCTGCCAATTGCAACGCGCGCCGCCGGGCTGCAGTGCCGATTGCGACGCCCCTCATGTACAGCTTATTCGCGGGAAAGAGGCGGTGAGCGAGAGAGTATCGGCGCGATCCGCCAATTCACCGCTCGTTGTGCCGTTCGTGGCGATTACTGGAGCGACCACGCGGGGAAAGAGCGTGTTCGCGGCGCTGGCTGCAGACTCAACCGGGGGCCACCCTGCGCACCCAATCAGCAGCGAACCGCGCAGAAATTAAGCCCGAGTTTCGCAATGCCCTGCCGGTCAAGACGGCTCATTTTCGCGAAAAGAAATTGAGATAAGTGACGAAAAATATTGAGATATGTGACAGCCAAATTAATGAGATGTTGTTAGTGCACAACTTTTGGGTGTTTTCGGCCGTTTTTGGCTGTTTAAGGGGAACGGCGCCAGTGCGAATTTATAAATATAAAACAAAGACTTAATGTCTACGCCGCCCCGATAATTGCTGGTTCCGCAATAATCTGTTGCGTTGTGTGTGATCTCCCTCGCCGAGGTGAACCATAGACTCCGGGCTCGCCTGACGGTTGCCCCAAATGATTGCACTTGCTCGCCGTAACAGCGGCGAAGACGGTGCGGCCGTCGGTCTGGAGTCTGGTCGAAAGACCCGTTTTTTGTAGAAAGGCACACACATGAAAAAGACCCTTATTGTCGCGGCGGTTTCCGCGTCCTTCTCGGTTGCTGCGAATGCACAAAGCAGCGTCACGCTGTACGGATTGCTGGATGCCGGGATTACCTACACAAGTAATGTTGCCGGCCATTCGAACTGGCAGCAGACAAGCGGCGGAATCGATCAAAGCCGCTGGGGCATCAAAGGCTCCGAAGACCTCGGAAACGGTCTGAAAGCGATCTTTACCCTCGAAAGCGGGTTTAACCTCGGCAATGGCCGCTTCGCGAGCAACAACGGCATGGCCATGAACCCCGCAGACAACAACGGCATCTTCAACCGTCAAGCGTTCGTGGGCCTTTCGAGCAACTACGGCACCGTGACTCTCGGCCGCCAATACGGCGCGGAGCAGGACTTCCTCGCGCCGTTGACGGCAACCGGAGGGTGGGGCGGCACGTCGTTTGCCCATTCGATGAATTTGGACAACATGAACACGAACGGCGGCTCCGCCGTAAATAACTCGATCAAATTCACGAGCGTGAGCCACGCCGGCTTTACGGTCGGCGCCACGTACGGTTTTTCGAATCAAGCTGGCAAATTCGCGAACAATCGGGAGTACAGCATTGGTGGCGCGTACCAGTTCCAGGGCCTGCAAGTCGCTGCGGCCTATGCCCAGCGGAACAATCCGTCGAACGCGACCAATCCGAACGGCGCAACGAGCGGCTCGTTCACCCCGGGCAGTGACGAAACAGGCTTTGGCAACTTCCGTCAGCGCGTCTATGGGACGGGTGCAAGCTACGTATTCGGCCCGGCTAAAGTCGGATTGGTGTGGACGCATGCGGATGTAGACAACATCCAGAATGTTCCGATGGCGATTCGCCAGAACAACTACGAAGTCAATGCGAAATACAACCTAACGCCAGCTTTGGGCGTAGGCGTAGCCTACACCTACACGCAGCAAACGGGTTCGCTGTTTGATTCGGCCACGCACCAGCACTTCAACCAAATTGGTGCGCAGGCCAACTATGCGCTCTCCAAGCGCACTGACGTCTACGCGCAAGTGGTGTATCAGCGTGCATCCGGCGACGGTGCCGCGGCGGGGCTCTACAATCCCACGGCCGGGGGCGGCTTGTCGAGTTCGGTTAATCAGACCGCAACAACGGTCGGTCTGCGTCATCGCTTCTAACGTCGCGTCGATCTCGTGATCGCAGTGTGAGGATGCCGCCCGGGAGCGGCCCCGCAAAGTTGGATACCTGTCCAACCGTGGGGCGCGGTTCGCTCGCGGCTTCCTTTTTACACGCTTGCGCCGTCACGCCGTATCGGCCGCTTCGCAGTTTTGCATTATCGCGTGCTTGAATGATTCCTTGGGCGTTTCCTTGATCGTTTCCGCCCTCACGGCATCGGCGAATCGCTGCAGTGCAGGGAGTGAACCACTGACGCTATGGTAGGTCTGGCTGCCGATGCGTGCGTCGAGCAACACTTGAAGGCCCGCTTGCGTTGCTATGTCGATAATGTTCATTCTGTGCCTCCCCATCGGCGATCCGAATCCAGCTACGGCTCGAGATTCCGTTTTCCTTACCGGAGTTCCAGAGCCGTTAGCCGCCCCCCGTTTCGCTGATCGTTATGTGGTGCCGATGCCACTTGCGCTCTATGGCGCGCCGTCGGTTTCTGCTTGCGCCCGGCTTTCGCCAATTGTCATACTTCGCGTTCCACTTCCACTGTGCGATGCCGAACGGCTGGCGCGCCGTTTAGCTGCGGATTACCAGATCCAATCAACACCACGTTGCGCCGTCGCAAAGCACGTCAGTTCGCGTCTCTCCAGGGATGGGCACTTCCGCCAGCGCCGCGGCCTCGCGATAGAGGGCAGTCTGATTGATGGCGGATGCGATGGCGGCGTCGTTCGCTGCCTCGTTACTGTCGCCGCGCCACAAACGCCAGCGTCGATACTGCGCAAGAAACCAGCGACCATCCGAAATGCGCGGAAAGTTGAGCGCGAGGGCGATTCCGTATCGATTGATGCCCATGAGCGCGAGATGATTCGCACAGACTTTCGCTTGCTCGAAGAGTGGTGCCACGAGTCCGTAGGCGATGCCGCGATGGCTCACGCACTCGCCCACGGCGTAGATGCGTGGATCGTAGGTTTGCAGGGTGTCGCTGACGACGATGCCGCGATCGCAGTGGAGCCCTGACGCTTCAGCGAGGGCTGAGTTCGGGCGAATGCCGGCGGCCATGACGACGAGATCGGTTGGAATGTCGCAGCCGTGCGCAAAGCGGACAGCGGCGACTTCGCCGAGCTCGTCGCCGACGATTTCATCGTCGTCCTGGAAAGCAAGAATGAAAGCCCGCGCGCTTCGAGCGAGCGTTGCAACAGCTTGCCTGCATTCGCGTCGAGCTGGCGCTCGAGCAGCGTCGCGGCCAGGCGAACGACCGTCACGTCCATCCCTCGCAGTGATCGATGCACCGCGGCGGTGCGAGTTTGGGCCGGCCGCGCACTCATTCAGGGAGCATCGTCGTATCTCGGTGCCTACCTTGGCGCACCCCAGCCGATTCCGTGTCTATAATTCGGAGCCTCATCCCCTGCTATTACGATGCGAAACCTTTCATTTCGCAACGTCTACCGCAAGGATCCAGGCTTGCCAACGCACATAGAAAGGAGGTTTGACATGACCATCCGAATCGGTGACGAAGCACCTGATTTCACCGCCGAAACGACTGAAGGGACAATCAAGTTTCACGAATGGATCGGCAACGGCTGGGCGATCCTGTTTTCGCATCCGAAGGACTTCACTCCCGTATGCACGACTGAGCTGGGCTACATGGCCCGGCTCAAGCCGGAATTCGATAAGCGCAACACGAAGATCATCGGCCTGAGCGTCGACCCGGTCAGCGATCACAAGAAATGGGTTGGAGACATCGCGGAAACGCAGGGGCACGCCGTCAATTATCCGATGATTGGCGATGCTGACCTGAACGTCGCCAAGCTTTATGACATGATTCATCCGAACGCGACCGGCGGCGCGCGTTCGGCGACGGACAATGCTACGGTGCGCTCCGTTTTCATCGTTGGGCCGGACAAGAAAGTGAAGGCAATGCTCGTGTACCCGATGAGTGCCGGCCGAAACTTCGATGAAGTGCTGCGCTTGCTCGACGCGCTGCAGCTGAACGCGAAGCATACCGTTGCCACTCCGGTAAACTGGCGTCCCGGCGATGACGTCATCATCCCGACTTCTGTTTCTGACGAAGAGGCCAAGAAGAAGTATCCGCAAGGCTTTAAGACGCTCAAGCCGTATCTGCGCACCGTGTCTCAACCCAAATAGTCAACCCAAATAATCAACTTAAAATAATCTGCCGAGATAAGGTAGAAAAAGAAAAGCGCTATCGATATGCCGGCCCTATGTGGCTCAATATGGATCTATCGGCCGGCATATCGCTTTTGCAGCTCTCATTCCTTGCGCATCGGCTTCAGAGACGATGCGGTATTCAGGAATGTATTCAACGAAGCGCAATTCCGCAACGCCCGCGATCGCGCAGAACGCCACGACGGCAAGCGGTGGTGTGTTTCATCTCACGAGCATGCAGAACACGATCGCCGCAATTGCGAAATCGATCGGAGCGTGGACGGCGCTCGTCCATGCCGGTGAGTAGAGCGCTGTCGCGAACAGCCCGACAAAGCCGCATTGACACCCGCGAAGAGCGCTGCCGTCGAAGGACGGGCGCGCGGAGACTGCCAATGCGGCAACGCGGCGACGACAAGCAGAATGCCGGCCGCCGAAAGACCTCAAGCCAAGCCTCAGGAATACGCAAATACCCTGAGAACGTCGTTCGAGCGAGGTGCGGGCGCAAAAGCAGCAGGTTTAATGATTCAGCCTCTTCATGACTTCCGAGTCCATCGCAGCTTGCCATTCTTCGGACGCTTCGATAGGGTCCATTTCGTCCTCCACGAATGGCTGCGCACGCTCGGCGGCCGATCGCGTTTCGTCGAAATCGGGGCCAAAGTCGTCACCCGTCTCGTCGGATGGCGGCTCGAGCATGTCACGCAGCATCGCCGCAAGTTCGGGTGTGTTCCATGGCTTGCCCTGCTGCTTGCAGACTTTGATGTAATGCCTGATTTCCGCATTCTGCTCCGGAGTCAGCGGGAGCCCGCGAAATGTCCGGTTCGAATCGAGGTCGCTCATGATTGCTCTCCGGCGCGGTGATGTGCCTAGAGTGTAGCGCTGTTAGGGATGCGCGGGCTATTGGGAGTGCGTCAGGGGACACCGGCTGTCAGCGCGCGTACGCATCACGGTAGTCGGCGACGTGCGGTTGTCCACAGTTTCTGTGAACGTCTCTGTGGATATCATTGGGATAGTTCGCATAAGTCATTGATACGCCTCGGTTTCGGGGCGCGGCATCGTCTATGCGCGCACGACGATGGGCGAGGCGTTCGTTCTGCGCCGCGGTCAGTTCGGAATAGAGAGGTTTCGCACAACGTTTATCAGTGAGAGTTGCACACGAGCGAAATCATGCGAAACCTATCTTTACACGGGGCGGTGCTGGCGGCCGGTCTGGTTTGCGCCGCGTGTGCTGCCGCGCAGACGTACGACCGTTCGACGATCGACACTTCAACATGCAGAATCGTCTCGGGCCAGTCGGAGATCGACGGTGCACTGCAGCCGTTCGTTGGGCAAGCGTGTTTGCAGCCGAATGGCGTTTGGGTCTTCGTCAGCGGGAACGGTTCGTACGTGGCACCGGTTGCGACTTACGGGTATTACGGCGGGCCCTGGTATTACGGTGAGCCCTGGGTCTGGGGGCCACCCGTTTTTATAGGCACATCGGTGGTGTTCGTCGACCACTTCCATCATCGCCACCATTTCGACCACTTCCATGGCAGGGACCGCATACCGTCCGCTGGTCATCCATCCGGCATGCATCCTTGGGGCATGGGCCACGGATGGGCGGGAGGAATGCGAAGACATTGAGGTCTGCCTTCGGGCTGCCATTGACGGCTCGCGGTCGCTGCGCACGCCGAGCCCTTC
>JAXDQB010000482.1:0-11126 GCA_034668065.1 Paraburkholderia sp. | reverse complement strand
GGCGAACACCAGCGAAAGCGCCGGCTTCAGGATGCTAAACCGCAAAGACATGATTTCGGAGATTGTTGGGCCATTGACGCTGGGGACGTCAGTAGGGCTTCGACTTCAACAAGAGACTCGGGCCCATCGGTCGGGCTTGGGCCACGCTAGCGCGAGCGACCGGCCGACGAGCAAGCGAGCAAGCGAGCAAGCGACTAACAAGCGACGAGCGAGCGAGACGCCCGCTTCTCCCTTGCCGTCCTGTTCGCTACGACGACTGGCCGCCGTTTTGAATCATCGACACGTAGTTCATAACGCTGTTGACGTAGTTCGGATCGCCGTCCGTGCAGCTGGACAGATTCGACGGATCGACCTGATCGGGGCCCGAGTTGTAGGCGCGCAGCGCCTCTTGCCAGTTGCCGCCGAACTGTTGCGACATGTCGGCCATGTAGCAGGCGCCGGCCATGATGTTCGTCGCTGGGTTCGACAAGCTCTGCCCCTGAAGCTGCGGATACTGCTGCTGCAGTGAGGCGAACGTCGCCGGATCGACTTGCATGAGGCCCTGATCAGTCATTCCGTTCACATTCGTGCTGGTTGCGCCGGCGTCGCCGCCTGATTCCTGCATGATCTGCGCGGCAAGGATATTGGCCGGCACGCCGGTTTGCGCTGAGGCATTCTCGATGTCCTGGCGGTACGGTTCCAATTGCTGAGGAAAGCCCGGGCCGAGCGTCGAGCCGCCCGCCGCGCCGGTGTTCGTCGCGCCTGCCGCGCCTGCAGGGCTCGCGCCGGTGTCCGTGGGGCCTCCCGCGCCTGCAGGGCTCCCGCCGTCGCTCGAAGACGGCACGGGGCTCGCACCGGTCGAACTGGGCATTGCCAAGTCATCAACTCCCGGCGGCGACGACGAGGGGGCGCCCGTGCCGCTAGTCGGATCCACAGAACCCGCTCCGCCACCGCTGCCACCTGCGCCGTTCTGCATCAATTCGGCGATGATCTCTTCGATCTCGCCGATAAGTTGCTGCATGGCTGACTGCTGCGAGGAGTCGACACCGTTGCTCGTCGTGTAGTTCTCCGGTGAGACAGAAAGGCCGCCGCTCTGAATCGTTACGCCGGACATGATTCGTTTCCTTATTGACCGTAGTGCAAGTTAAGTTTCGGGGTACAGCGTTCTATTCGAAGCGTAGCGTCCGGGGACGAGCCGTATGGCTCCCAACGGGAAGTTGCATCCAATAAAGCGAAGCGCACTGAAGCGTTGCGCGGGCATCGCCGCGCACCTTTATCGCTGAAGAATCAGCGTCCGAGAGTTTGGGACGGCGCCTCGTGAAACACGCGTCGGTAGCCATTGATTAGCGTCGAACGATGCTGCACGCCCCACTTCTTCGCGACTTCGAGCATGCCCGCGACAGGCGCATCGTCGTCGAGAAGGTCGTCGCGAATGCGCTCCATCCGCTGCCGACGGATCAATTCGCTCGGCGACAGGCCGAGGTGGTTCTTGAACGCAGCCTGGATTGCGCGCTCGGTCACGCCGACGTGCGATGCGACTTCGCGCACCGACAGATCCTTTTGGTCGAGGTTGTCCATGAGGTATCGGTATGCGCGGCGATATTTCGCCGGCAGGCGTGCACTCACGTCATCGGCACAGGGGCGGCCGCGCGAGGACTGCAGCGCAGTGTCCGAGATCACAATTGGCATCGACACGTTGTCCTCACGGACATGCTGGATCGATGCAAGCGCATATCGGCCATAAAGTTGCGCGAACTCTTGCGTACGCGCTTGTTGCTGCACGATCTTGGCTTTGCAGTACAGATAGTCGAGATACCAGCGCGCGTGCTGACTACCCTGGGACACCGCCGCACCCGACATATCGAGCATCGCTTCGGCGAGGACGGTCGAGCGTCCCGCGATTGCAGCGAGCGCGACTTCCAGGCATAGGCCGCGATGATATTCATTGAGGCCGGCTGCGCGGCTCCAGTGCGCGTACTGCTTCAGCGATTCGGCGGCAGCGAGGTTGCCCCGCGCGAGCGACTGGAGATGCTTCAGATACGTGAGGCGCTGCGCGAGCAGCGGCAGTGCCTCACCCACCGCCGAGGGGTCGGAGAGGTCGGCATCGCGCAACACGAAGTGGACTATGACGGAGCGCCAGTAAATGTGGTCCGCGAGAAGCTCCGAGCAGTGCAGCTCATGTTGAGCGAACAGGTCGCGACGCAACGCGTCGACGAAGTGAACCCAGCGCATGTCGCCACTCGCACGGGCGAGCGTTGCCAACTCGGCAAGACGATCACAGGCAGCCTGAATGCAGCCTAGATGGAACAACACGAGAATCGTGCCGACGAGGCTATCGAGGCGTTGGTTCTGCGTGACAGCCTTGTCCTCGGCAACGCGCTTAAAGCAGGTCAGCGCGACGTTGAACTGGTTGCGGAAGAATGCCTGCCAACCGGTGTTGCGGCACGAGACAATGCGGATCGTGTCACGCGAGTCGCGAACCGACTTCTGAGCCCGTCGATAGATTTCCTCCGCTTCTTCGTAGCGGCCGAGAACCAGCTGGATGTCGCCGTAGATCTGCAGATGCGCATGACCCGGCCTATCCCGAAGATCGTCGGAGTCGGCAAGATTGGCCGCGGTGCGCGCCGCGTCCACGAACCGCCCGTCGAGAACTTTCGATGCCAGGTTGGCGGGGATGTCGCTAGAAGCGAGGACGGAAGATGCCGCGAAGTAGATCGTCGAGAACATATGTGCTCCTGACTCAAGAAGGATGCGTTAAGTGACGTGCCACACGATGCGTGAAGCGTGAACGCATGGTTTCATCGCAGAGCAAACACCGCCCGCGTTTGTGATGGTCTGTTACCTTCGTTGAGACGTTCGGACAGTGCGGCCCAATGCGTAGCGCCTTTCCTTCGCCTTTCCGTCGAGCACATCGACTTATGGATCATTTTCTATGGCTTATACATATCGGCGTCATCAATTTGTTTCATCTTTTTTTTGTCCGCGCTATGCTCGAAACATTCGTTTCGCGATGTAACCGTGAGATTTTTTAAGGTATTCCAAGGTTCTTGAAAGGACCCAGACAGCGTGGCTTGCTAGTGTTAAGCCACTATGGCCGAGATTGTAAAAAACAATCGAGCGGGATAAAGCAGACGATATGATGCAGAGCACATTGCGACGTGCGCATCACGCAATTGCATGGTCTTATTGGTTTGTGTACGCATGACTCGGGGACAGACATCTTCGCCTTTATTCCGCAAAAAAATATTCGCCTTCCGATCGATATTACCGATTAAACGCATCGAAATTTTCGATCGATCGTGCTCCTTGAGCATTGCTTTTTTCGAACGTCGGCGCGGTCGTTCGAACGATTGCAACAGAGTGTCAAACCACATGGCGGATAGGGCGCGGCTTAGTGAAAATTCGACTCGCGCTCTCGAGATTGGCGAGGCCGCAAGCGTCAAGAAGATGCACAGCGGTCACGCGGGAGTCGGCCACATGGCCCAGCGTCAAGCAACGCATTAGCGCAGCAACCGGGAATGCGAAAGTCAGTATGCGAAAGCTCTTAGTCGGTGTTGGATCGATGTTGGCCTTGTATTGCACGTTCGGCGCGTTCAGCTCAGCGCGCGCATCGGATCAGCAAGTGATTGTCGAAGGCTCTCAACACGCAAGCGGGAAGGTGCGCACGAGCGGGCACGCGGTGCCGCTGCTGCACGCGCTCGAGCAAGTCGTGCCGACGAGCTACAGCGTCAACGTGCCAAACGCAGGGGCTTGGGCCGACACGCCGGTGAGCTGGCATTCGGGCAACTCGTTCATTAAAGTTTTGGCCGAACTGTTATCGGCCAATCCGTCGTTGCAGGCGCGTGTCGATACCGATCTGCACCTTGTCACCGTCACCCTGCACGCCCCGCTGCCGCAGCCGCCGGTTGCGGTTGCGGCTCCGCCCGCGCAGGCCGCCACCGCGATGAATAACGCGGCGCCCCCGCTGCTCGCACAGGCCGCGCCTGCGGCAGGGCAGCCGTCGCTGCAACCGTCACCGCAGCTGCCCCCCCAAGCGCCGACCTCGGCCGCACCCGGAACGCCGCCCTCCGCGTCCCCCGCAGTGCCGGTCGCGGCCTCCGCGCCGGCGCCCGAACCCACCGTGTGGCAGTTGCGGCTGTCCGACGGCTCGGTGCGCAGTGCGCTATCACGTTGGGCCGACGAGGCGGGCTGGCAATTCATATGGGACGTGCCGACCGATTTCACGATCGATGCGGCCGCAACGGTTCACGGCACGCTCGAACAAGCGCTGCACCAAGTGGTCGACGCACTGGGCCACTCTCAGGTGCCGATCCAGATTGTCATGTACAAGGGCAACCGCGTTTTGCGAGTCATCCCGAAGGGAACCAACTAATGCGCGCACTCGGTCAAATCGCGGCGATCGCAGCATGCCTGTCGCTCATCGCCGGCTGCACAAACCTTATGCCGAAGATCGAACACGACGCGCAAGCCGATTCGGCGCGCGCCGGTCAGCTGCTCGGCAACACCGCGCAAGGCGAAAACCTCGAACACGATACGGACGGCGTGGTGGTCAAGGACGAACTCTGGCTGTCGGGCAACACGCTGAAGATCGCGCCGAAAACCACGTTGCCGAGCTTCTTCGACGAGCCTGCCAGCTTCGACGGCACGGTCGATTCGCTGAGGGCGTTCGCCGATCGCATCTCTCGTCTCACGCATGTGCCCGTCAAACTTGCGTCCGGTGCTGGGGATGCCGCCGAGCGCGCGATCCAGCCCGCCGCCGACTCGAGCCCTGCGGCGGCGGGGGCGAGCCCCCCGCCACTGCCAACAGGGCTGCTGCAAGGGCCCGCGCCCCAAGCGTCAGCGCGCGTCGCCGAAACGGCTGACACTGCGCCTGTGCACATCGTTTATTCGAACGGCACGTTGCACGGCCTGCTCGATTCCGCAGCCGGGCGCTTGGGCGTCTATTGGAAATATGCGGACGGGGCGATCGTATTTTTCCACACCGACACGCGCGTCTATCAAGTGATCGCCATCCCCGGTGATTCGAAGCTGGATGCGAACGTCGTCAGCGGCGCAAGCAACAGTGGGGGAACGTCGAGCGGCGGCGGCATGGGCGGAATGGGCGGTGGCGGCGGGTACGCGGGCGGCGGCGCGGGCATGGCCGGCGGCGGCGGCGGCGGAGCCGGCACTGCGCCGACCGTGTCGTCGGAGAACACGGCCAACATCGACATGAACACGCAACTGTCGGTGTACACCGGCCTGCAGTCCGCGATCAAGGCGATGCTCTCGCCGGCCGGATCGGTGATCACGTCGCCGGCAACCGGCTCGATCGCCGTGACCGACACACCCGACGTGCTGGACCGAGTAGGCGAGTTCATGGAGCAGCAAAACCGCGTGCTGGCGCGGCAGGTGCTCGTCAATGTGACGGTGCTGTCGGTCACGCTTTCCGCCGACGACAGTTATGGGATCAACTGGGGCGCTGTCTACCAGACGCTCGGCACCAAGTTCGGCATCACGAACACGTTCTCGAGTCTCGTCACCGGCGCAAACCAGTTCTCGGCAACGGTTATTTCGCCGTCGAGCCGCGCGTCCGGCACATCGGCGATGATCAGCGCACTGTCCGCACAGGGTACGGTGCGGCGCAAGACTTCGGCGTCCGTCACGACGCTCAACGATCAGCCTGTGCCCGTGCAAGTCGCGCAACAGGAGGGTTATCTCGCGCAGGTTTCGACGCTGACGACGCTTAATGTGGGCAGTCAGACGTCGCTTACGCCCGGCACGGTAACGACCGGCTTCAACCTCACGCTGTTGCCGCACATCCTCGACGACGGCACAGTGATGATGCAGTTCTACACGAACATTTCATCGCTTGCCTCGCTGAGCACGTACACCAGCGGCGGCCAGTCGATTCAGCTGCCCACCGTAGACACGCGCAACTTCCTGCAACGGGTCGCTGTGAAGTCAGGGCAGACGCTTGTGATCAGCGGCTATGAAGGCACGTCCGATCAGGACTCCAAGCAAGGCGTCGGGACGCCCACGAACTATGCATTCGGCGGCGGCTACAGCGCGACGCATTCGCGCGAAATCATCGTGATCCTGATTACCCCGATCACGATGAACGGCGCCTGAGCGCACCCGGACCTGAGATCCATCATGGCCACGCAAATCATTCAGATCGACCGTCACCGCTTCGTTTGCGGTCTGTTCTGGCAATCGCTGTCGCGCCGGCACGAACTGCGTGCCGAGGCGGTGGAGCTGGCTGCGCGATTGAACTTCGATGTCATGGTGCTGCGCATCGATCGAAGTTTCGCGGGCGCGGGTTTCGCCAGTACACGCGAAGGCGCTCAGCTTGGCCTGCCGTCGCTCGGCGCGTTGGTTTCGAAGGTCATCGCCACCGAGGGCGCGTTCTATGACGGGCGCCAGCAGCCCGCCCCGAACTGGCTCGGCGCGTTCAGCCTGCCCGACGGCCGCTGGGCCTACTTTGCAGTGCGCGACGGCGCATTCCTGCCGAACGGCGACTGGGTGGGCAGCAGCGATGAGGTGTTCGAACGCCTGCACAGCGACTACAGCCTCGGCGGCTGGAACGTCGTGATCGGCGATCCGCAGATCGAGGTGCAAGGCTTCCACAATTTCTATGCACGTCGCATCGCGGACATGATCCCGCTGCGCGGCGGCAAGCCTCACCTGCCGCGCTGGCTCAACCTGGTGCGGGTATCGCGGCGCACTCATTGGCGCGAGATCGCCCTCGCGGCCACAGCGATTGCCGTGCTCGGCTTGGCGGTGGCGGGCGGCCTCGCCTATCGGCACCGCAAGTTGGAAGCGCAGCGGGAGCTTGACTTCGAGCGCGTCCGTGCCCGCCTGCTGCGGCAACCGGCGCGGCCGCCGGCGATACCGCATCCGTGGGCGGTCATGCCGCTGCCCTCCACATTCGTGCGCGCGTGCCTCGATCACTTCGCGAAACTTGCGCCGGGCGGCTGGCAGCTGGAGGACTACGCGTGCCGTGCGTCGAACGTCAGCTACAGCTGGTCGCGCGGCGATTCGAACGTCGCCATGCTGATGGCCGCCGAACCTCGTGCGGTGGTCGACGCCAATGGCGACCATGCAACGCTCGTCGAGCCGGTCTTCCTCCCGGCTGGCGGCGACGATGCGATCGACGGCATTTATGGCGTGCGGATGCGGATGCTGTCCGCATTCCAGTTGCTCGGCATCTCGCTCGATTTCACGCTGCAGCGTCCCAGCGCGCCGACACAAAACCCTTCGGGCGCGAGTGCCGAAGCGGCACCGTCGTGGCGGACGTGGCGCATCTCCGCGAAGCTCGGCGATTTGTCGCCGAACAACGTGATCGGTTACCTGGACCAGCCGGGCGTGCGAATCGACAACCTGTCGTACCAGTCCGGAGAATGGACCATCGGAGCAGACCTGTATGAAAAATAATCGGACACTGGCCGTTTTGGCTGCAGTGTGCTGCATCGCATGGACGATGTCGGCAAGCGCGCAAAACAGCGCACCCGCGCCGGCCGCAGCGCCGCGTGCGGTCGTCGTGCCGACGCCTGCAGCAGCGGCGACTGCCGATGAGCTGATGCGGCTTCAGGAAGACACCGTCGTGCTGAAGGCCGAACTTAAAAAGCTCGACGCACAGGCGGACGTAGCCGAACGCGAAGATGCGATCAACCGGATGGGGCATCGGGCGATTGAAAGCAACGTATCGCTCATTGCGACACAAGGTCTCGGCAAGACGATGTTCGCCTCGGTAGCGACAAGCGACGGCGGCGAACTCGACGTGCGCACCGGCGACACGCTGCCCAACAGCATGCGCGTGGTGTCGATTCGCTCGGGTGCAATCGTTGTGGAGGCCCGCGACGGCCACCGCTCGACACTCACCGTTTCTTCCGCACCACGGATGATCGCTGCGACCGGCGCCGGCGCCAACACCCCCAACAACGGCGTGCCGCCGATTCCCACCTTGCCCATGTCGATGAGGTGAAACGCGTCATGAACTTCTATCCAAAAAATTCAGCCTCCCCCTCCAACGGGATGACGCCGTTCGCCGTGCCGCGCGCTCCCGTCCCGCTCGAAGCTCGGGCCATACTCGCCCCTGCGGCGAATCCGGCGCCCGCGCCCGCCGCGGGCGCAGGCCATGCTGCAAACAGTGCGCCCCGACTCGCGTCGATCGGGCAAGGCGGCACCCAGCCGCAGCAATCGACGCAATCGCCGCTCGCCGTCGCCGCCAAACCGTTGTCCGACAGCGGAGAATTCGCAGCGAGCGCGGAGGAGCGCAAGTTCCTGTGTCTGCTCAGCGACGGTCAACTGCTCGTTGCGGAAGGGCACGACATGAACCCCTTCGTGCTGTCGTATTGCGCGCGGCTCGAGCGGTTGAACTGCCGGTATTCGACGCGGCTCGTGAGCCTCGACACCATCCGGCGCACGTACCAGGGCCAGCGGCGCGATGGCAGCGCCGAACGCGTCGACCATACGCAAATGCAGGTGGTCGCGAAGAACCTGATCGCTCGCGCGTGCAACGAGCGGGCTTCGGACATCCACATTCGCGTCAACCGCTTCAGTACGGAAATTCTCTTTCGAATTCATAACGAGCTGACGCGTGTGAGCGAACAGACGCGCGAATACGGCGAGCGCTTGCTCGCCACGCTGTACGGCGCAATGGCGAACGTGTCGGACAACACCTACAAGCCGACCGAGCGGCAGGATGCGAGCATTGGCGACCGCGACAAGCTGCCGGAGCGGCTCTTCGGCGTGCGAATCGCAACTGCGCCGACAAGCACCGGCAACGTCATGGTGCTGCGCCTCTTGTACAACGACGCGGGCGAATCGACGGACCTGGTGCACCTCGGCTTTACGCCGGCGCAGTCGGCGGCATTCGACCTGCTCGCGCAGCAGCCGCACGGAATGAACATCATCAGCGGGCCGACCGGCTCCGGCAAATCGACGACGCTGCAGCGCGTATTGACGGGGCAACTGCGCGAAATGGCCGGGTCGATCCACGTGATCACCGTCGAGGATCCGGTCGAGTATCCGATCGCCGGCGCGGTACAAACGCCGGTGGTGAATGCGACGACAGAAGAGGCTCGCTCGCTCGCATTCGCGGCCGCCATCGCCAACGCGATGCGGCTCGATCCGGACACGATCATGATCGGCGAAGTGCGCGACCGAGCGTCCGCGCAAAGCGCGCTGCGCGCGGCGATGACCGGTCACCAGGTCTGGACGACGGTTCACGCGAATGGCGCGCTGGCGATCGTCGATCGACTGACCGATCTCGGCCTTCCGCTTGCGATGCTCACCGACGAATCGCTGATCACTGGGCTCATCAGCCAGCGCTTGGTCAAGCTGTTGTGCCCGCATTGCTCGCGGCCGCTCGTCGAAGCGATGCATGAGATGGACATGAATTTTGTTGCCCGCGTAAAGCGGGCTGTCGGCCCGCGCTTTGAGCAGGTCCGCGTTGCAGGTCCCGGCTGCACCCACTGCGGGCACGGCACGATCGGCCGCACCGTCGTCGCGGAAGTGATCCGCACAGATGCGACGTTCTTTGAATTCCTGCGCTCCGGGCGCAAGGCCGCAGCGGTTGACTATTGGCTCAACACGCTGGGCGGACAGACCGTAGCGCAGCATGCGCTCGAAAAAGTCGCGGAGGGTCTCGTCGATCCGCGCATGGCAGAACGCGTGGTCGGACCGCTGCCGCAACCTGAAAGCGAGCGCGCGCATTCCGCGGTGCGCCAAACCTGCTATGGCACTTGAACTGAATCGCCGCTGGGCCCGCGTGCAACTGACGGCGCAAGCGCGGCTTCGCCTCTATCGAAAGATCGCGAAAATGCTCGCCAACGGGTTGCCGCTTTTGAAGGTGCTCGAGGAACTCGAATTGCGCGCATCGCATGAGGGCCGCAAGCCGAACGAGCCGGAAGCGGTCACGCTGGCGGACTGGCGCCGCATCGTGCAAAACGGCGGCATGCTGGCCGAGGCGATGGAGTGGTGGGTGCCTCACACCGAACAGATGATCATCCTGGCCGGCGAGCAGTCCGGACGCCTGGAGACGTCGCTGACCACCGTGTGCGCAGTCGTGCAATACAGCCGGCGCATACGCACGTCGATCATCGGTGGCCTCACCTATCCGACAGTCATTTTCGCCATGACCATCGGCTATGTGTATCTCTTCGGCAAGCTGGTGATCCCTCGCTTCGCATCGATCGTCAGTCCCGAGCGGTGGCATGGCGTGGCACGCTCGCTCTATGTGATGTCGCAATTCGTTCAGAGCGGCCTCGTTTATTGCGTGGTGCTCCTCACGCTCGCGCTCGCGCTGCTGTTTTATTCGATGCCGCGATGGTCGGGCAACGCGCGGGTGATTCTGGACCGCTACCCGCCATATTCCGTTTATCGGCTCATCGTCGGCTGCGGCTTTCTCATTGCGTTTTCGTCGTTGCAGACGGCCGGATTCACGGTCGAGAAGTCACTCGCTCGGCTCGCGACCAACGCCATGCCGTGGCTGCGGCAACGCCTCGACGACATGGCGTTCGGCGTCAAGTCTGGACTGAACGTCGGTGAGGCGATGAAAAACACCGGCTACCGATTTCCCTCAAAGGAGATCGTCGACGATCTGTGCGTCTACGCGGAATACAAGGGCTTTGCCGAAGCGCTGCGCGCGCTCGCGGACGAATCCATGCAGGAAGGTGTTGAAGCAATCGAAGCGCAAATGCGCGTTGTCAACGGCGCCGCGATCGTCACGCTGGCACTCGTGTTGTCGTGGTTGATCACCGGCTTCTTTGGAATTCAACAAGAGATCGCGGCCATGTCCCGGTCAATGCATTAAGCCTAACCCGCGAATGAAGTTGGGCTAGACGGCTGACTGACAGGGATCCGAGTCCCGGAGTCAAGTCAGTATTTTTTTGAAATGGAGATAAAAATGCAGCACAAGAATAAGATGGTTCCCTCTTTGGCCTCACTCGCGCGTCGGCCTTCACGTCACGCTCAACGCGGCGCGTCGCTGCTTGAGGCGATCGCGTACCTCGGGATCGCGGCCATTGTCGTGATTGGCGCAGTGGCGCTATTGAACGGTGCGTTCAACAGCGCAGGAACGAACGAACTCGCGGAGCAGGTGAACTCGATTCAGACCGGTGTGAAGAAGCTTTATATGGGACAGACGAACGGCTATACGGGCGTCA
>JAXDQB010000481.1:0-6749 GCA_034668065.1 Paraburkholderia sp. | reverse complement strand
GCTTGGCACCGATCATATGGCTGTCCTGGCGACGCGCCCGCTTTTTGCGCGTCAATCGTGATGTGCGTAGGGAAAAAAGGGGCATCACGATGAAGACATTCCTTTGGTTGGTGCCCTGCGCACTCGTCGCCGGCTGTGTAGCGACAAGCCCGGTCAGCCCGGAAACGATGCAAATTGCGACCGAGCCGCTCGTTTGTCAAAACACCGACGAATGCGCGCAATGGTGGCATCGTGCGCAGGATTGGGTCGCCCGCCACAGTGCTTACAAGCTTCGGACTGTGACGGACTCGCTGATAGAGACGGCTGGCCCCGAAGGCGGCAGCGGCAAGCTCGCCTATGAAATTACGAAAGTCGGGAGCCACGACGGCTCAGCGACGATCGGCTTCGCGGCGCGCTGCGACAGCATCACTGGCTGTCGGCCGGATCCCTGGTTAGCCGGTGCCGGTTTCAAGCAATTCGTCAAAACGGGCGTCGAGCCCCCGTCGCGATAGTCATACTCCGCAGCCCCGCACGGCTCGCCGTGCGCTACCATCGCGGCATCGAATCAACGTTCACAACGTCCATTCGCATGCGGCCTCATCGACATTTCGCGACAGCGGACCCGACGCATGAAACGACCGCCGTGCCCCCCAAAGCGGCGGTGGCAAGGCCAGCGGCTTGCGCGCTTGCCGTCATGCTCGTCGCGGCCTTCTTCGGCTGCGCGGTTGGGCCCGACTACAAGCGGCCCGACACGCCGATGCCTGAATCGTTCAAGGAAGCGCCAGCGGGCTGGAAAGTCGCCGAGCCGGCCGACCACGCCGATCGCGGTCCCTGGTGGACGATTTACGACGACCCGCGGCTCAACGGCTTGATGGACAGGCTCAACAACGCGAATCAGACCGTTGCGCAGTTCGCGGCCGCCTATCGGCAGGCACGCGCGCTCGTTGCGCAAGCGCGCGCGGCTTACTTTCCGACGATCGGCCTCACGGCCGGCGCGACGCGTTCGGGACAGCAGGTGTCGGGTTCCTCGAGTTCGTCGAGCGTGGCGACCTTCGGCGGATCGGCATCGCGCATTGCGAACAACTTCAGCTTGGCGCTCGATGCCACCTGGGAGCCGGACCTTTGGGGCAGGGTCAGCCGCACGGTCAGCGCCCAACGCGCCAGCGAGGAGGGCGCGGCGGCCGATCTCGCCAATACACGGCTGTCCGCGCAGGCGACGCTCGCGCAATCCTACTTCCAGTTGCGCGAGCTCGATTCGATGCAGAGACTGCTCGACGACACCGTGGCCGCCTACACTCAGTCGCTCCAGCTGACGAAGAACCAGTACGCGCAGGGCGTGGCCGCGCGTTCGGACGTCATCCAGGCGCAAACGCAACTCCAGACGGCGCAGGCCGCGGCGATCGACAACGGCGTCGCGCGCGCGCAAGACGAGCATGCGATCGCCGTCCTCGTTGGCGAGCCCGCCTCGACCTTTTCGATTCCAGCGATTCCGCTCGATGCGCAGCCGCCTGAAGTTCCGCTGGAAGTTCCGTCGGCACTGCTCGAGCGCCGGCCCGACATTGCGTCGGCCGAGCGGCGGGCGGCGGCGGCCAACGAGCAGATCGGCGTTGTGATTTCGGCCTATTTTCCGTTGCTGACGCTCTCGGCGCAGGGCGGCTACCAAAGTTCGATCTTCTCGCAGTTGCTGACGCTGCCGTCGCGCTTTTGGACCGTCGGCCCCTCGCTTGCGGCGACGCTCTTCGACGCCGGCTTGCGACATGCGCAGACGCAAGCCGCACGCGCCACCTATGACGAACAAGTGGCGTTCTACCGACAGACGGTCCTCGCCGCGTTTCAGGACGTCGAGGACAATCTCGCCTCTCAGCGCATTCTAGCGCGCGAACTCATCGTGCAGCGGCAGGCCGTCGATTCGGCCCGGCAAGCGCTCGCCATCGTCACGAACGAGTACAAGGCCGGCACTGTCGGCTATGTGAACGTGTTGACCGCGCAGACCACCGCTTTCTCCGCTGAGCAGAGGCTCGCAATCCTCTCGGGGCAGCGGATGGTGTCCTCGGTCGGTCTCGTGAAGGCGCTTGGCGGCGGCTGGGACGTCGGTGAGATCGCCCGCCAGACCGGCGCGGTGAAAGCGAGCGCACCGGCGCCACTTGTTCGGGAGTAGCGGTGCGCGAGGCGGCGGTACTTCCCGCGCGTGCCGGCTATGCCACGTCAACGCGTTAGCGAGCGTATTCGAGCGCAACCGTGCCAGGCCCGGACGGCTGCCCCAGCAAGTTCAGTAATCCGGCGAGATTGTCACGTGCCTGCGGCGTCGAGCTCGCCTCGCCATGAAACGAAGTGTTGCCACGCGCGATCGCCCCATGTCCGTCCAACAGAAGCGGCCCTTTGAGCGTAGACAGATCGAGCGTCGATTCGGCGCCTTGCGCCTGCAGAACAACGCGATAGGAGCCGAGCGGCTTTACAGGCGAAATGCGCGAGACCACGTCGTCAAGCGTGACCGTCAACGCACCGAATACGTTGCCGCGAATGAGGTGCCATTGCGTCCACCCGACGTGCGCGTCGCCTTGCAGATCGAGCGTGTTGAACGGCGCGCCGAGTCCTGACAGCAACGCGGCCGGCACCGCAATGCTGCCAGCCGACACCGTCACACCGTTGAACGAGGCGTCGAGGATCACAGGCTCGGGCATCGCATCGTTTTCGCGCAACTGCATTCGCGCGCGCCCTACAAGGAGGGGCCAGAACGCCGTGCGCCACTCGACGCGTCCCGGGAGAGCCGTGGCCGCGCTCGCGTCGGTGCCGGCGGCAAGCATCAGGGTGGCCGAGCCGCGCCAAACCGATCCGGATGGGTCGATGAGGTGGATGTGGCCTTGCGTCGCCCTGGCGACCTGCGGCGTGACCCAAGCGGCCGGCAGCAGCACGACAAGCACGAGCGCGCACGATACGGCTGCAATTGCCATCCAGGGCAGCAGGGCGACGGCGCGGCGCGTCCAGACGCTCATGCCGGCCCCTGCGCACGGGAGGCCATTGGAACGAACCCGGCGCGCATCAACGCGCCGGCCTTGCCGAGGCGGGTTGCAGCGAGGCCGTCACGTCGACTTGTCCGTCCAGTTTCAAGGCAGTCACATGCGCTTCGGACACTTGCACCTTGAACTGCCGGCGCGCGTCGTCGAGCCACATCGTAAAGGCGGGAAACGAAGCGTTCTTCAGCTCGATCCGCACGGCATCGCCGGCAAGCTGCACTTGCGGAGCGCCGAAACCACTTTGCGCGAGCGAAGCAGCCAGCGCCTCCCTCAGCGCATTGCCGGTTGGTGCAGCGCCAAGCGCCGCGGGTGCGAGTGTGCGCGCCTCATTGGCCTCGGCTGTCATCAACGTGAGCTGGCGTTGCATCTGCGGCAACCGCTCGCGCAGCTCCAAGCGGCCTTCCTGTGCCGGCGCCCAGAGCAGCGAGTAGGCGATCAGCGCGCCGACGAGCGTGCCGCCCCATGCAATCAGCGTTTTTTCTCGCCCCGTGCGTCCCGCCCAGAAGCCAGACCAGGCGTCGGAGATGGCAGTAATCGTCTTCATTGTCCCGTCCGATTTTTGATCACCCATTTGCCCGTGTTGGTATCGATCTCCCCCGTCAAGCCGTTTTGCGCAAGCCGCTTGGCGAAGTCGGGATCGGCCTTGATTTGCGGCTTGAAGGTGACGTCGAGCCGACGGTCGTGATAATCGAGCGCTGTGATCCCGTTCACGGGCAGCGGCCCCAGTGCGGGCGCTAGCCGTGCAGCGAGCGAGAGGTAATCGTCCGGCGAAAGCTGGCCTGCCGCGAGCCGCAGACGTTCGAGCTGTGTCTTCAATTGCGCCGGCGCATCGAGCACGGCCGCCGTCTTGGGGAACGCGTTGAGCAGCAACTCCGTCATCTGCGCATTGAGCGCGTCGCGCTCGCGCGCGAGCAAGAACCATTGCACGTTTGATCCGACCACCGCGACCGCAAGCGAGGCGACGGCGAGTGCAATCGGTACGCGCAGGCGCCGCAGGGTCGCGCTGTCGAGTCGCCAGGGACGGGATTCAAACTCGAACTGGCACAGGTCGAGACGGCAGTCGAGCGCCGCGCGCGCAAGCGTTTCGAATGGCAGCGGCTTCGAGCCCGTCGGCACAGCCGCGCCCATTCCGTATGTCGTCGCTCCAAGGGCCGGCACGGCATCTGCGGCCAGGCCAGGCTCTGCGCCCGGCACGTCGCTCAGCTCGAACACGGTGAGCGGCTTATCGCCAGCCAGAGCCGCCAGTGTCGCGGCGAGCGACGCCGCGGGCACCGCGAGCCCCTCGCCAAGCGCGCCGCGCGCGATGGCCACTTCGACGCGTGGGGCCGCGCCCGCAATGGAAAGGGACTCCGGCGGCGCGGACGCCGCCGAAGCGGCACCGGCAGCGACCTCCGCGAGAATGGCCGGCGCGGTCTCGCGGACGATGCCGAGCACGGCGACGACGAGCGGAGCGGACGGCGAGGACGATGTGAACGTTGCCGCGTCCTTGGGCGTTGTTGTGGTTTCAAGCGCCGCGCCCGGCACGGGTGTGCCTGCGGCCGTACCGGCCGTTGCTCGCTCATCGGCCAGCCCCGGCTCCGCAGACGCATGCGTCTGCACGGCAGGCAAACAGCGCGTGACGGGCACCGCGCGCAAGCTGCGATGGCCGGCCGCCGCAAAGGCCTCGGTGATGAAACGAAACCAGCCGCGATCGATGACCGCCAGCACGCGTGCGCCGTCGGGAAGCGGATCCGGGTCGAGCGCGATATGGCAAGTCTGCGGATCCTGGATCATCTGATCTTCGACGACGTTCGGCAAAGCCTGCCGGAGCCGCTGCCCTTTGAGCGGCGGCAAAACCGTCGAGAGCATCAGCACGTCTCGTGCGGCGAGGATCAGCATCGTCGTCGAGGCGCGCGGAAGGAACGCGAGCGCTGCCCGGCCCGCGCGCTCCTTATGGCCGCTGCGGTCCAGAAGCAGAAACGGCATCTCCGGCAACTGCCATTCCTGCGAAGACACCGCGGGGTCGCGCGGCGGCAAAAAGACGATCAACGTGCTCAAGGTGCGTTTTCTCCTTGGCTGGGACGGCAACTCAAAGCTGGTCGCCCACGCGCACGATGCGCGTGGAATGCGTCAGCGCATCGCGGTACACAAGCGTCGTACGATCAACTTCGGCCCGTTGATGCTGCACACGGCCATGTATGAAAAAGTAGCTCGTCGTCACATCTGTGGGGATCTGGTCCGACGAAGCCTCCGGCGCCGGCGCTGCGCCCGCGCCGAGCAATGCGAGATCGACTTCGCCACTATTGCGAAAGAAGACCGTCTGCCGCCGCGCGACGAATGCCTGCGCGTTCGAGAGCGACATGCCCGGCTCGATGGCCGCGATGACTTCGGCGGAAGCCGTGTTCATGTTGACGGCCGTCTGCGTCGGCAAGACGGTCACAAACGGGCGCAGGCGCGCCACGATCTCGGGCGTGAAGCCGGGCACATTCAGCAGTGAATCGACGTTTGTCATCTGGAGCGCGGCCGCATTCGATGGATCGTTGCCCCCTTCGAGCCCCGCCTGGTTAGCGGGCTCAGTACCGCCGACTTGGGGCGGCGGGGCCTCGCCAAGCGAATTGGGCGGCACCTGAAACCGCGTCGCCGATTGCAGCAGGCCGGCTCGTACTTTTAGCGCGACCGGGTTGGCGAGCTGTCCGTTCAGGCCGAGCTGCTGCAACAACCGCTGAAACGCCATAATCTGAGCCATGTTCAGTTGCAAGATGCCCGGCGCCGGGACCATTACGAGGTTGCGCAAATTGAACTTGCCCTGCGCGTCTTCGATAGCCCCGGACACATAGGTCTGTGCGCCTTCGCCCGCCTGCGCCTCGCCGATCTTGCCCAAAAAATCGGAGAGGCGCGTTTTTGCAATCGGGACCGCCCACACCCCCCCGAGGTAGGTGACCGTCGGCGATGTATCGGCTTCAGCGCGCAAAATGAGACGCGTCCAGTCGAGCGCACCGCGCGCCACCCATTGCGCCTGGGCGAGCAGACGCTGGTTCTCGATGCGGCGGACCTGCACCTGCTGGCGCCAGAGTATGCCGGCAACGAGAATCGCCGCAAGGGAGACGACCAGCAACGCGGTGATGATCGCCGCGCCGCGTTGACGCGCGCTGTCAGGCCGTTGCCTGCCATTTCGATTTGGCCAGCGCGAGCGGCGCGAACACGCCGCGGCGGTTTCGATACGGGCGATGACTTCGCCGGATACGCGCATTGTCATTCCCCGACGAGAAAGACACGGGTGATTGGCGCATGAAGCGAAGGCGCGCCGATGCTGACTTCGAGCCCACGGACGGCGCGTTCGATCGGCGCATTGCCGAACTGCGGCACCTTGACGTTGTTATCGATGCGTGCGATTTCGGCGGTCACGTCGCCCATCTCCGCGGACCAGCCGACGCGCGGCACGAAGAGGCGCGCGTTGATCGCGCCGACACCGCCGATCAAGGGCACGGCGCTCCAGTCGCCTGCGCTGCTCGAGCCCGACAGCATCCGTCCAAGCGCGCCGCGCGTCGCAATCGGGGGCGAAGCGTAGCGCGTCACGAGTCCGCCGGCCACCTGATAGCGCACCACCTGAAGCCGCGCGGCCTCGCCATTCGTGCCGAACCGGCGCACGATCTGCAGCGTTTCGCCGGACACGGAGACGGCCGGTTGACCGACCTCGTCGTCAGTGGTGGCCTCGCGCGCGTCGATGCGCAATTGGTCGAAGAATTGCACGAACACGCGCTCATCCTCCATCGCCTT
>JAXDQB010000480.1:0-3714 GCA_034668065.1 Paraburkholderia sp. | reverse complement strand
CCACCTCGTCGGAATCGGCACCAACGAAGAAGCTGTCCGGCTCGCAGGCGTGGATCCCCGGCCGTACAAAGTCGCGGTCTTCGCGCTGATGGGTGCCCTGTCGGGACTCGCCGCGCTCTTTCAGGTTTCGCGCCTGGAAGCCGCCGATCCGAATGCGGGCGCGGGACTTGAGCTGCAGGTCATCGCAGCTGTCGTGATCGGTGGCACGAGTCTCATGGGCGGACGCGGCTCGGTGATCAGCACATTCTTCGGGGTGCTAATCATTTCTGTGCTGGCCGCGGGCCTGGCGCAGATCGGTGCGAACGAACCGACAAAAAGGATCATTACGGGCGCAGTAATCGTGGTCGCAGTGGTGCTCGACACCTACCGCAGCCGCGAGCAGAGCGGACGAAAAAAGTGAAATCGATAGTGCCGGCAACGACGCGCCGGCCATGCATAGCAAGCGAGAGAGAAACGGGTTATGGCGACAATCAAGGATGTGGCAGCCATGGCGGGTGTGTCGTTTACGACGGTATCGCACGTGGTCAACAACACGAGGCCCGTATCGGCCGACGTGCGTGCGAAAGTCGAACATGCGATCAGACAGCTCCATTACGTCCCTTCGGCGGTGGCGCGCTCACTCAAAGCGCGCTCGACCGCTACCATCGGCCTCGTCGTGCCGAACAGCACCAATCCCTACTATGCGGAACTCGCGCGGGGTATCCAGGACGGGTGTGCGCGCGAAGGCTACTGCGTATTCTTTTGCAACTCTGACGACGAACCCGCCAAGCAACGCAGCTACCTGCGCGTGCTGCAGGAAAAGCGCATCGACGGGCTCATCATTGCGTCGGCGGGCGAGGATGCGGTACTCGCACAAAGCCTTGCCGACGCGCGCGAGCCCCTCGTCGTGGTCGATCGCAATATCGAGGGTCTGTCCGCCGACCTTGTTCAGATCGATCACGAACGCGGCGCCTATCTGGCGACGCGCCATCTGATCGAGCTCGGGCATGTCAGGATCGGCTGCATCACGGGTGCCGTATCGACGGCGGTCAGCGCCATGCGGGTGCACGGGTTTATTCGGGCGATGGCCGAGCGCGGCATCGAGATCGAGCCGAGCGCTATTGTGGAGGGCGATTTTTCGGGGCGCGGCGGTCAGGTGGCCGCGGCCCAGCTCTTTGACACCGTGAGGCCGAGCGCGATCTTCGCCTGCAACGACATGATGGGAATCGGAGCGCTGCGCGTGGCGGCCGTGCGCGGCATTCGCGTCCCGGAGCACTGTTCGATCGTCGGTTTCGACGATATCGAGTTGAGCGCCTACACGTATCCGGCCCTCTCGACCGTCGGCGAGTCTGTGCGCACACTCGGCGAAACGGCGGCCGAAATGCTGATCGAGCGCATCAGCGGCGCCGTGTCCGGCCCCATGCGCAGACGCCTCATCTCGCCGCACCTCGTGCTGCGCGAATCGACCGCCGTTTATACCGACGTGGAGCTTCGCACCTAGCCTGGCACCGCTTCAGCGCCGCGGTTACGACGGGAGACAAGCAATGACTGGAGCAACGAGGCCGGCATCGGCTATGACACGCAATACGAGTCATTCCGGCGCCGGCAGGGTTGTCGTAATCGGTAGCTTGAATATGGATCTCGTCGCTCGCGTGCCGCGCATGCCTGCCGCCGGCGAGACGCTGGCTGGCCGCACATTCGCACAGGTGCCCGGCGGCAAGGGCGGTAATCAGGCCGTCGCGGTGGCTCGCCTCGGCGCCCGCGTCGCGATGATCGGCCGTGTGGGAGACGACGCCAACGGCGCGACACTGCGCGACGGTCTCGAAGCCGAGGGGATCGATTGCAGTTTGCTCGCCGTGAGTTCGACCGCACCGACAGGTGTCGCACTGATTACGGTGGATGACGCAGGGCGAAACTCGATCGTCATCGTGGCTGGCAGCAACGGCGAGTTGACGCCCGGCGATATCATGCGCAATGAGGCCGTGCTGGCAGCAGCAGACGTCGTCGTTTGCCAATTGGAAACGCCAGAGAACACAGTCGCTGTGGCACTCGCGGCCGGGCACCGCCTCGGCAAGACCGTGATCCTCAATCCGGCGCCCGCGACGGGTCCGCTACCGGCGCACTGGTTGCCGCTCATCGACTACCTTGTCCCTAACGAGGTCGAGGCCGCCGCACTGTCGGGACTGCCCATCCAATCTCCCGGTGACGCCGTAGCGGCGGCGCGCGCACTGCACAACCAAGGTACGCGCAATGTCGTGATCACGCTCGGTGCAGCCGGAATCATCGCGGTTCTCAACGGCACTCCACTGCACTTGGAAGCGCCGCGCGTGAAGGCGATCGATACGACCGCCGCTGGCGATACTTTCATTGGCGCCTTCGCCGCGCAGCTGGCCCAGCGAGTGGCAGTCGATCATGCCCTGCACTTTGCGCAGCAAGCAGCTGCGTTGTCGGTCACGCGTGCCGGAGCGCAACCGTCGATCCCAAACCGCGCCGAAGTAGAAGAGGCGTTTCGCTGACAGTCAAGTCGTTCTCGGCGGTTGAGCACGAAGGGCACCCGACGTCGCAAACCGTTGCGTAATCGGCACATTCACCCGCGCGGCGAAATGGGGGCCAGAGGTTCGCTGACTTGCAAATGAGCGTGCGCGTGTTGCATATGTTGAGAAAAGTGTAACGAACGCGTACACGTGTAAACGAAATAGATCGGGTCGTACAGCCGAGTACTCGGCCTACGAAGCCTTGTACGCTGCGAAGCCTTGTACGTATACGCACGTATAACGCGGGAATTTCACTAAGGCGGTAGGATGTTCTTCAGTGCGAGGTGTGGTATGCAACACGGTCTTTCTGCAGCGCGGACCAACATTGTAAGTGACGGTTGCCACATCTCCAAGTTAGTAGTCACATGAGCAACGCAGGCCGTGAAAAATAATTTAAAAGGGTTTAGGATGAATTCGAGCGAGGTCGTAGCGGCATAAGGTTCCGACGACGGCATCGATCGCAGACTTCGGCGAGGAGGTAGCATGGATATTTACAGCAGCTTCGCGAACCGCTTCGAAAAGACGCGAGAGGAGGAATTCTCGCTCGAGGAGTACCTCGCGCTCTGCAAAGATAACTCCGCCGCGTACGCCACTGCGGCCGAACGCATGTTGGCGGCCATCGGCGAACCGGAACAAGTTGACACTCGCAACGATCCTCGCCTGTCGAGAATCTTCGCGAACAAGGTCATTAAGGTTTATCCCGCGTTCCGCGAATTCTATGGAATGGAAGACGTGATCGAGCAAGTGGTCTCGTACTTCCGCCATGCCGCTCAGGGGCTCGAGGAAAAAAAGCAGATCCTCTATCTGCTCGGGCCGGTGGGGGGCGGTAAGTCATCGATTGCGGAGCGTCTCAAGCAGCTCACGGAGCGCGTGCCGTTCTATTCGATCAAGGGCTCGCCCGTCAATGAATCGCCGCTCGGTCTCTTCGACTATGACGAGGACGGCCCGATTCTCGAAGATCAGTACGGCATTCCCAGGCGCTATCTAAAGAGCATTCTTAGCCCGTGGGCTGTCAAGCGTCTTCATGAATACAACGGCGACATCCGCAAGTTCCGCGTGGTGCGCCGCTACCCCTCGATCCTGCGTCAGATCGGCATCGCGAAGACCGAGCCCGGTGACGAGAACAATCAGGACATCTCGTCGCTCGTGGGCAAAGTCGACATTCGCAAACTCGAGCAGTACGCGCAGGACCTGCGCGTAC
>JAXDQB010000479.1:0-3506 GCA_034668065.1 Paraburkholderia sp. | reverse complement strand
AGGCGCGACGTACATGACGATGCGCACCACGCCGAACATCGCCTGCAGAAACATGTCCAGCATGTCGACGAAAGGCGCTGCACGCTCACCGAGCTTCGCAAGCGAGATCGCGAGCAGCACGGAGAAGAAGATCACCGGCAGCATTTCCCCGTTGGCGAATGCGCCGACGACGCTGTTCGGCACGATGCCCATGAAGAAATCGAGCATCGTGTGCTGATGCGCCGATTGAGTGTAGGTACTGATCGCCGCGCTATCGATGCGAGTGGGATCCACATTCATTCCACTGCCCGGCTTGATGACGTTTACGACGGCGAGCCCGATGCCTAGCGCGATTGTCGATGCAAACTCGAAGTAAAGGATCGCTTTGACCCCCACTCGCCCCGCCGAATGAATGTCATTCATTCGCGCGATGCCCACCACAACCGAGGCGAAGATGATCGGCGCAAGCAGCATTCGGATCATCTTGATGAACAAGTCGCCAAGGGGCTTCATTTGCGAACCGACATCGGGAAAGAAATGCCCTACCACCACGCCCGCGACGATGCCGATCAGAACCTGAACATATAGTCTGGAAAGGAATTTCCGAATGATTGAAACCCGCATGGCTGTCTCCTGTGCGCGGCGTCTTTGCTTCTCTTCTCTTCTCTTCGCTTTGCTTCTCTTCGCGTCTGCCGGCACGCGCTTTAATCGCAATGCCGGCGTAACGATTCGCCTCTGTTTCTTGTTGTTATGACTGCGGCCGCCGCGCCACGGGCGATGATTCGGCGCGAGCGGCTCCTCGACTGCTAAGCGGACAGCTTCTGCATCTGAGCGTACAAGTCAGCTTTCCCTTCGAACCCGATGCCGGGCAGATCCGGCATCGTAATGTACCCGTTTTGCACCTTGACGCCATCGGGGAAGCCGCCATAGGGCTGAAAGAGATCCGGATACGATTCATGGCCGCCGAGGCCGAGGCCCGCCGCGATGTTCAACGACATCTGGTGACCGCCGTGCGGAATGCAGCGGCTTGGCGACCAGCCATGCTGACGCAGCATATCGAGCGTGCGCAGATATTCGACAAGGCCGTAGCTCAACGCGCAGTCGAACTGCAGCCAGTCACGATCGGCCCGCATGCCGCCGTGACGGATCAAATTGCGCGCATCCTGCATCGAGAACAGGTTTTCGCCCGTCGCCATCGGGTTCGCGTAATAGTTGCGCAGCGTCGCCTGCAACTCGAAGTCGAGCGGGTCTCCTGCTTCTTCATACCAGAAGAGGTCGTATTGCGAGAGCGCCTTGGCGTACTGGATCGCCGTGTCCAGATCGAACCGGCCATTCGCGTCCACCGCAAGTTTCTGGCCGTCGCCAAGTACGCTCAGGATTGAATCGATGCGGCGCAGGTCCTCATCGAGCGAAGCTCCACCGATCTTCTTCTTCACCACGGTGTAACCGCGGTCGATATAGCTGCGCATTTCGTCTTTCAGCTTCCCGTGGTCCTGCCCCGGGTAGTAATAGCCGCCTGCCGCATAGACGAACACCTTCTTATTGGGCTGGCCATTGCCGTAGCGATCCGCAAGCAATTGGAAGAGCGGCTTGCCCTCGATCTTCGCCACAGCGTCCCATACCGCCATGTCGATTGTGCCGATCGCGACCGAGCGCTCACCGTGGCCACCCGGCTTCTCGTTCTTGAACATCGTGGCCCAGATCTTGTGCGCATCGAGATTGTCGCCGGTGTCGTCGACAAGCGTAGCGGGATCCGCTTCGATCAGACGCGGGATCAAGCGCTCACGCATCAGCGTGCCCTGCCCGTAGCGGCCATTGGAGTTGAAGCCGTAGCCCACCACCGGCTTGCCATCGCGGATCACGTCGGTGATGACGGCGACGAGACTCAGCGTCATTTTGCTGAAGTCGATATAAGCGTTGCGGATGGACGAGCTGATCGGAACTGTTTTTTCGCGGATTTCGACGATTTTCATGGTGTCTCCAGGCAGCGCGCGTTGTCGGAACAACGCGCGTAAGAGCCGCTAGATTATTCGCCGAGAGCGGGGTTATGATTCACCGAAGCTCACTACTTTATTAACTTTCAGTGAAGACAGACGTCGCCTCCCAGCTCGAGTTTTTCGTTCTGCTCGCACGCCATGGCAGCCTTGCCGCCGCTGCCCGGGCGTTGGACTTGACACCGCCTGCAGCGACCAAGCGGCTTTCGCAGCTCGAAGCGCGGCTTGGCGTGCGGCTCGTGAACAGGACGACACGCCATATGAGTCTCACCGCCGAAGGCGAGACCTATCTTCATCACGCCACCCGGATCCTGGCCGAGATACGGGAAATGGAAGACGCCGTTTCATCGACCCATTCGGTACCGAAGGGCCTGCTGCGCGTGAACGCGACGCTCGGGTTCGGACGCACCACAATAGCGCCGATCGTATCCGCGTTTGCGAAACGGCACCCGCACGTCGAGGTGCAACTCGACGTCACGGACCGTCCGATCGACCTCGTCGAAAGCGGCGTTGATCTGGCCATCCGCTTTGGTGAGCTTCCTGACAAACGGCTTAACGCGCGACGCGTGATGTCGAATCGGAGATTGCTGTGCGCATCGCCGCGATACCTCGAACGGCATGGCATACCCGCAAGCCTCGCCGATCTCGCTCGCCACACGTGCATTCTTCATCGCCAGAACGATGATGCCTATGGCGTCTGGCGTTTCGTGCACAACGGGCGGGCCGAGACAGTCAAAGTGCATGGCGCGCTTTCGAGTAACGACGGCGACATCGTTCTCGGCTGGGCGATTGATGGGCACGGTATATTGGTGCGCTCGGAATGGGATCTCGCGAAATACCTGAAGAGCGGGCGGCTGCGGATCGTGCTGCCGCAATTCGTGCAGCCGTCGGCCGATCTCTTCGTTTATTACCCCAACAAGCGCAATCAGTCCGCCCGAGCGAGGGCGTTCATCGATTTTCTGATTGAGCACTTCAAAAACGGGGCGGCCGTGGTTGACTCATAGCATGCTCGACCCTGAAGGCGCCGCGATATTGATCGACGAACGCCTTGAGGACTTGGTTCGGCGGTCGAGCCACGGCTAAGTATTGCTCCGGCGCTAACGCCAAAGCGAGCGAATCGCCGCGATGCCATAGGCACCGCAGTCGCGGGCCTCGGACAAGGTCTCGGCAGTCATCCCGCCCAAGGCATAAACCGGGATCGAGGTCAGCGCCACGAGTTCGCGAAAGCGCGGCCAGCCAAGGGGTTCGGCGGTGGTATGGGTAGCTGTGGGCAAGACCGGCGAGAGGGTCAATAAATCCGCACCTATCCGGTTCGCATGTAGTACTTGGTGGGCGTCGTGGCACGCGGCCGAAACCAGCAGTCCGGAAGGCAACGGCCTACTTGTGCACGCCATCAGGCGAGTGCTGGTGAGGTGAACGCCATCGGCTTGCAAAGCCTGCGCCACATCAGCCGGCGCGTTCAACAGTAACCGCGCATCGTGGCGCCGGCAACAGGCCCGTGCCTGCTCGGCCAACCAGGCATACTGCGGCGCT
>JAXDQB010000478.1:0-5740 GCA_034668065.1 Paraburkholderia sp. | reverse complement strand
GCAACAGGTGGCAAACTCAATGAACATCAAGGAAGTCAACATGTCATCAGTCGCACTCGCGCGGGTCCGTATCTCCCGCACTTCGCAGCCCTCGCAGATTCCTGCAATCCGCCCTTACCTCCTCCGCTTTGTCGCCCATGACGGCACGCGTTCGGTCGTCGCATTTTCCAATCGTGACGAACGCGACGAGCGCGGCGCGCAGCTCCTGACGCTTGGCGCGGCCGTAACGCTGGCGACCGTGCGGCGTGCCGTATGAGGGGCCCGGCGGCCCGGCAGGCTCCCGGCGGCCGCCCCACTCGACATAAAACCCCTTCTCGCACGGCGGCGGTCGGTCCCATTTGCAATACATCGGCCCTCCGAGCACCGGCATCCCATGCGAGTACGCGCGGCTGGGGCAACCTCGACGGTCCGACATGGGCGGCGCAAATCGGCCACTTTCGGCCGCTCGTCGACCAGCCCGAGTGGTCATTCGAGTGTCGGGTCGGCAACTGATATCAGCCCGCGGTATATGAAATGATCATCTATAGAAACCCGCTGTTATCGCGCTGACGCGCGAATCCGTGACCGATCTTGCGATCCCTATCCGAAGGGCATGAACATGCTGCGTGGCCTGATCTTGATATGCACATTTGCCGCTCTCATGTCGGCAACTGCTCAGGAAGCCGTCAAGGTTCAATATCACGTCGGCGAGGCGCAGCGCGCATTCAAGCCTAAAGTCATGCGTAACTGGCGAGGTGCAAAGACTAAGCGGCTAGTAACGACGCTTTGGTACCCGGTCGATCCCGGGCTGGCCGAACAGGCGCACGACATCGGCGCCCCAGGCCATCCGGTTTTTCGCGGGCATCCGGTTGCGTGGAGCGCTCCGCTTTCCGACGCCGCGATCAAATATCCGCTGATCCTGCTCTCACACGGAACAGGCGGGAGCGCGAACGATCTCGACTGGCTCGCGTCTACCCTTGCCGCCAATGGTTATATCGTGGCAGGCGCAAATCATCCGGGCAATAACGCACTCGAGCCGTTGACACGCGAGGGTTTCATGCTCTGGTGGGAACGAGCCATCGATGTCAGCGAGGTATTGGATGCCGTTCTGAGCGATCCGGTTTTCGGTGCTCGTATTGATCGTGGAAGGATCGGGGCAGCGGGTTTTTCTCTTGGAGGGTACACGGTCCTCGAACTGGCTGGGGCGCGAACCAATCTGGAGGCGTTCAGGAACTTTTGCCGTTCATCGGTCGCGGATGCGATCTGCCATCCAGCGGAGATGAGTCGGGTCGCAGCGGAGACCGGACGTCCCGTTCCCGCTGCCATGTCGCTCGAAACTCAGGCCTCCATCGCAAAAGCCGGTGCATCGTATCGGGACAAACGGATCAAAGCCGTTTTCGCGATCGCTCCGGCGTTAGGCGAGGCATTCGACAGCACATCCTTTGTTGACGTCGAGATTCCGGTGTCTCTCGCTGCGGGAACCGCCGATGTGACGGCCCCGCCCGATACCAACATCTACCGCGTCGCCAGATTGCTGCGCGGCCCCAATGTCACGATGGTGCAGGGAGCATCGCACAATACATTCCTCGACATTTGCGTTCCGCAGGTCGTCGATCAACTCGCGATCGTCTGCACGGATGGTCCCGGAGTTGATCGGGACGCGATTCATGAGCAAACCGCTCACCGTATCTTGGACTTCTTTGATCAAGCACTTCGTTGATGGAATGCCCACTGGCCGGCTTCGCCTCGAAAGCGGTCGTTGCGATACCGTCTGGTCGAACGACTGAGTTGGGTCGTGAGGCGAAGTTCGCTGCACAAATGAGCGTTTCCGTGCCCAGCGGCGGACGAACTCGGAAAGCGGCCAGGAGCGGGCATTGACGGGGCCGCCTTCAACATCGGCCCGAAGAGTGATGCGGCAGTCGCGAATTGTTCAGCGGTCCAGGTGGCCTGACGCTGCCATTAAGCACCACCAGCGCGAGACGAAGGGGGGCCTCGCGGTAAAGTAAACGGCCTATCGGAGCGTGGACAGCCACTAACCCAGTCGCGCCACCACGAAGTCGAGGAAACTGCGCAGCTTGGCGCTAGGCCGGGCTTCGGGCAATCGGACGATGTGGACCGCTCGCGTGGGGAGTTCCCAATCGGGCAGCAGGGGCACTACGTGACCTGCAGCGATAGCTGGTGCAAGCAGTGCGTCGGCCTGCATGATCACGCCGACGCCGGCCATGGCGGCACTCAGCAGCGCCTGGCCATTGTTGGTGCTGAATCGCCCACGCACCGGCACATGTACTACATCGTCTCCTCGCGTGAAGCGCCAGACGTGTTTTGGTCCCCAAGCTGAAAAATTGAGCAGTGGGTACGCTTCAAGTTCCGACGGATGTGTCGGCATACCATGGCGTGCGACCCAGCCAGGACTTGCCACAGCAAACATGCGAGACGTGGCGAGCGGATGTGCAATCAGCCTGTCGTCGAGCGTGCGGCTCATGCGCACCCCGCAGTCAAAGCCTTCTTCCGCGAGATCGACCACGCGATCGTTCAGGCTCAGATCCACGTTCACTTGCGTGTGCGCAGCAATGTAGTCACCGATCACCGGCGTGAGCCGATGGGCACCAAAAGACACGGGAGCCGTGACCCTGAGCGTGCCCTGCGGCACCGCGCGCAAGGCGTCGGCAACGCCGTCAGCGGTGTGCACGCTGGCCAGCACGTCGCGACATCGCTCGAGGTAGGCCGCGCCAATTTCGGTGAGCCGATGTCGCCGCGTCGTGCGCTCGATCAGTCTCGCGCCCAACTGCGCTTCGAGCGCGTGGATGTGCTTGCCAACCATCACCGCCGAGAGATCGAGTGCCGTGGCTGCAGCCGCAAAGCTGCCCGCGTCGATCGTGGCCACGAACACTTCCATGGCGCGCAGTTTGTCCATATTGCTAACCTTTGGTTTGGAATGGTTAAACAATACGCCCATTTATCCCATCGATGATTCGCAAAATAATCCTTCCATCCAGTTTTTTTTTAAAAAGGAGATGGACATGAAGGTTTTGATGATTGGCGCGAGCGGTACCGTGGGCAGTGCGGTGGTTGCAGCGTTGGCCGAACGGCATGAGGTGGTTCGCGCGGGTCGCGAGCACGGCGAGTACCGCGTCGACATCACGCGCGACGACAGCGTGGAGGCAATGTTCAAGTCCATCGGCCCGGTGGACGCCATCGTTTCGACGACCGGCAGCCTGTTCTTCGGGCCTCTCTCGACGATGCGGCCAGCTGATTTCAACATCGGCTTGCAGGACAAGCTGCTCGGCCAAGTGCGAGTCGCTCTGCTAGGCCAGCACGTGCTGCGCGACGGCGGCTCAATTACGCTGACCACGGGCATCGTCGCCGAAGAGCCCATTCGTCAGGGAGCCAACGCGACCGCCGTCAACGCATCGGTAGAAGGCTTCGTGCGGGCGGCGGCAATCGAATTGCCACGCGGTGTGCGCATCAACGCCGTAAGCCCGACCATGTTGACGGAATCAAAGGCCGTCTATGGGCCGTTCTTTCCAGGCTTTGAGTCCGTGCCGGCGACGCGTGTCGCACTGGCGTATGTGCGGAGCGTGGAGGGACCGCAAACAGGGCGTGTCTATCGGGTATGGCAATGAGGTTCGGGCCGACTTCCAAGTTGCCAGATCAGAACGATTGATCGCTAGGGCCAACGGCCGCTTCCACCCATGTTGCAGACATGACATATCGGGAGCGAACACGAGAGACGGCAACGGGGCGGGTGCGGCCCTCTACGTGCGGCAGTAGCCGGTCGAGGCCGTGTAGAAACTTCAAATTCGACGGTTTTCGGGTGTCACCTTACCCCTCCCGAAAGGCTACGGAGCCAACAGAGCGTTCTAATAGGTCTAATTTCTCACTTACTGGTCGCGGCGCACGTTTTGACACAGCCTGGGCCATAAACAGACGGATGCTGGCGTTGCTTGAACGGCCGCTAATAAGGGGAGACGTTGATCGCCTACGCTTTGGCCCTCCCTTACAAATTCCGCTCTCGAAGCACCCGTGCTACTGCTGCGACTGCACGCGCCACATCCCGCGCATTGGTTTGCCAGTTGCATACTGACACCCTCATGCAACGCTTCCCTCGCCAGGTGGTGTTGCTGAATAACGCTTCGCCGCTTGCCAAAACCGCACTGGTAACAGCGTCAGTCCATCCGTCGTGGTCGCTCTCCGTGGCTTCCGGCCGAGAATCCAAAAAGCGAACTAAACCTTGATTGATTTGCGGGTCCCACACCAACTCGGTGCCGGGCAGGGATGCAATACCGGTCACCAGGCCATGCGCTGCATCGCAACAGCCATCGATCAGGCTTGCAACGCCGTCGCGGCCCAGTTGTCGCAACGCGGCGTAAGTCGCCACACCTCGCCCACGCCTCGACCAATCCGGATTCCAGTCCTTTTGTTCGCGCACTTGATCGTTGTGCGAGACGTAGCTTGCCTCGTAGGACATCGCATTACGGTGTGCCTGAGGATGTGCGACAAAGGCGAACCCGCTGTCATACGGCACGTTCAGCCATTTGTGTCCGTCGGTCGCCCATGAATCGGCATGCTCGACGCCGACTAGCAAATGTTTATAACGCGCGCTGACGTTTGCCCAGAGGCCGAAAGCACCGTCGACATGCACCCATGCTTTGTAGCGATGCGCGAGTGGAATCAAGTCGGCGAAACGGTCATACGCGCCAATGTTGAGGTCGCCCGCCTGCAGCAAGACGATCGTTAGTGTGTCGGGGGAGTTTCGCAGCGCCTGCTCAAGCGTTGCCTCATCCAGTTGACCGGCCTGATTGGTCGGCAGCCCTGTCACTGCATTCGTTCCCATCCCCAGCAAGCGCGTTGCTCGCGTGATGCTGCCGTGAAATTGATCGCTGCTTAAGATACGAATTTTCGGTGCGCCGAACAGGCCGTCTCGTTCAACCTGCCAGCCGCGGCTCGCGAGCAATGCATTTCGCGCTGACGCCAGCGCGGTAACGTGTGCCATCTGGCAACCGCTGGTCAGCGCAAAACTAGCGTGATCCGGCAAACCAAGCAAATCTTTTAGCCAGTCGCCGCACGCCTCTTCAATAACCGCTTCCGCTGGGCCGCATGCGAACGATGCTGCATTTTGATCCCAAGCGCTGGTCAACCAGTCCGCCGCCAATGCCGCGGGCAACGCTCCGCCTATGACCCAACCAAAAAATCGCCCGCCCGCGCTGCCAGTGATGCCTCCGGCCATGTCAGCGACTAACTCGTCAATCACCTGCTCGGCTGCCATGCCCTCGCTGTTGAGTGGCTTCATAAGGCGTTCGCGCAGCGTTTGCAGACTTGTGCCGGCCGCAACAGGACTGCACTCCAGACTTTCCAGATGCGCCAACGAGTGGCTCAGTGCGCGTTCGAGTGCTGGGCGAAAAACGGATGTTTCGTTCATGCGTATTTCCCGAGTAGATGTAACTGCGCAATAACCCGCCCGGGTAGCGCCCCCAAAAAGCGAAGTCTTCCTCGTATGCGTGAGCCGCCGAGCGAAGCACCCGAACGTCGCACTCGAAGTAACACTCGCCACTTGGCACTAGCCCCGACGTCCAAGCAACGCCTCAACCTTCATTCGCCAACCACGCGCCATGAAACCCGGCCGGAATCCGCGTCGGCAGATGCACGGTTGCGACCGGTCCGGCAGCAAGATCACGCGCATCGAGCACGACCACGTCGCTGGTATCTGTCGCACGTCGATACACGCAACACAGCAACCACCCGTCGTCTTCCGCCATCGCCG
>JAXDQB010000477.1:0-4056 GCA_034668065.1 Paraburkholderia sp. | reverse complement strand
TGATGAGTGACGGGAGATCGACCATGCCGAACTGATAGGCGCCGCCGGCAACGGCGACGGCCACATTGGTCGCGCCCTTTCCGGAATCGATCGCTACGTTGAGTCCTTCGGCTTTGTAGTAGCCCTTCTTCTCGGCAACGAAAAACGGCGCGTGCGTGCCCTGGATCAGCCAGTCCATCATGACCCGCACGTCCTTCGCCTGTGCCTGCGCAGGTTGCGACGCGGCCAGGGCACCGAAAGTTGCCAAACATGCAACACCGATCAAAATCAGAGAGCGCCTTGTGACACGAAGAAACATGGACATCTGCAACCTCCCATTTCGTTGCGTGAGGCAACTTGACGGATAGTTTCATTACTGGCAAGTCAGGTCAAGTTTAGCTTATACATGATGACGGGCCTATTCGGCGCTTGGATTGCGCCGCGTCCCCACACTCAGTTCTGTTCTGGAGAAACGAAGATGCTGACGCTACCGGGCCATGGACGCTACGCATATTCCGCGATCACGAAACGTCCGGATTTTGAATGGCCTGGCGGGAAGCGGCTTGCGTTTTATGTTGCGATCAATATCGAGCATTTTGCTTTTAACGCCGGCATCGGCGTTGACCCGGTTACTCGGACGGGGGTCACGCAGACTCACCGGAACTACTCCTGGCGCGACTACGGAAACAGGGTCGGCGTCTGGCGGCTGTTCGATATTCTGGACAAGCTGAAGCTGCCTGCATCGATCCTGTTGAACAGCTCGGTCTGTCATAATTATCCCGAGATCATCGAAAAAATACGCGAGCGAGGCGACGACGTCCTCGGGCATGGACGCACCAATGCGGAATCGCACAAGGGCCTTTGGGAGCATGACGAGCGGCGCCTGATTCAGGAGGTCACCGACGTTATTGCTGAGCATGTTGGCGTACGGCCTTACGGTTGGATGGGGCCGGCGGCACAGGAAAGCAACGTGACGCCGGATCTGCTCAAGGAGGCCGGATATACCCACTTGCTTGACTGGCCGGCAGACGACCAGCCGATGTGGATGAAGACGCGCGCCGGACCCATCTTGTCGGTGCCGTATCCGCTCGAACTCAACGATGCTGGCACGGTCGCGCTACGCGATCAGACTGGCCGGGAGTTCGCCGATATGATTGTCGATCAATTCGAGGAGATGCTCGAGGAATCCGAACAACGCCCGCTCGTTTTTGCGCTTTCGATACACGGCTTCATTGTCGGTCAGCCTTTCCGGGCGCGTCCCTTGCGGCAGGCGCTGAGCCACTGCGTCAACCATAAGCTCGCGAAGGAACGCGTCTGGTTCACGCGGGCGCGCGATATTGCAGAATACTGCGCGAAGATGCCGGAAGGGATCCTGCAAGGAAGCTGAGCATTTCCGGCCTGGAAGACGGCACCCGCGTGAATGGCGATTAAGGGGCGAGCAGTGATCCATCATCTGACATCGACGCCGCAAACCGTGCATTGGGGATTCCTGGACGCGGCATTGCCACCTGTGCTCTCGATCGCTTCAGGCGACAGCGTTGTGGTGGATTGCGTTTCGGGCCTTCCCGGATCGCTTCCAAAACCGGAAAGCGGCTTCACGATTCCCTCCGATCTTACCGAGATTCTCGAAAAGGTCAGGAAGGGCACCGGCAACCATATCTATACCGGCCCGATCCACGTCGAAGGCGCGCAGCCGGGCGATATGCTGGAAGTCCGGATAAAGGACATCGAGCTTCGCCAGGACTGGGGCTGGAACATTTTTCGTGGCTATGGGGGAACGCTGCCGGAAGATTTTCCGTACTTTCAGAACATGATTGTGAAGCTCGACAGACTGTCGAACGAAGCCATTCTGCCGTCCGGCCTCAAAGTCCCGATGCGACCCTTCTTCGGGCAGCTTGCGGTGGCGCCGCGGGCCGACTTTGGTCGCCTGAACAGCAAGGAGCCGAGAGATTTCGGCGGCAACCTGGATTGCAAGGCGCTGACGGCGGGCAGCACGATCTACCTGCCTGTCTTCCACCCAGGGGCGCTGTTCTCCACGGGAGACGGTCATGCGGCCCAAGGCGATGGCGAAGTGAATGGTACGGCGATCGAGACCGCCCTGAAAGGCACCTTCGAATTTCACGTCCGCAAGGATCTTCGCTGGACGATGCCACACGCAGAAACGCCTGCCAGGCTCGTCACCTTCGGGCTCGATCCAAGTTTGGACGCAGCCGCCAAGCAGGCGCTCCGGGCGATGATCGACTGGATCGTTACCCTTACTGGTGTTTCCACGGACGAGGCTTACGCACTGTGCAGCTTCGCCTGCGACCTTCACGTAACTCAGACGGTCAACATCGTTAAGGGCGTGCACGCCATGATCGACAAGTCGATTCTGGTGCGTGGATAGTTTGAGACCGGCAAGACATCGCCGATGACGTTCTAGCAAGTGTGCATCAAGCAAGAGAATGCACCGCCGACTGCAAATAGCGGGGAGATGAATGGCGCGGGATTTTGTCGAACTTGATCAAGTGGCGCTACGCTACGGCGGTGACGTCGAGGGAACGCTCGCGCTGCAAGACACAAGCCTGACGGTGCGCGAGGGCGAATTCGTCGCGGTCGTCGGACCATCCGGCTGCGGCAAGTCGACATTGATGAAGGTGATCAGCGGCTTATGGCCGGCGAGCGCCGGTACTGTCGTTGTCAATGGTCAAGACGTGACAAAGCCGCTCGATATCGTCGGGATGGCGTTCCAGAATCCGAATCTTCTCCCGTGGCGAACGACGCTAGCCAATGTGATGCTTCCGCTTGAGATTGCGGAACCGCATGTCCGGAGGCTTCGCCGCGAATATCCGAGCTATCTCGCGAAAGTGCGAGAACTGTTGACGATGGTGGGTCTCCAGGAGTTCGAAGCCAAGCATCCGTGGGAATTGTCGGGTGGGATGCAGCAGCGCGCATCGCTATGTCGGGCGCTTATTCACGACCCCTCGCTGCTGCTTCTCGATGAGCCGTTCGGCGCGCTAGATATGTTCACACGCGAGGAGCTCTGGCTTGCGTTGCAGGATCTGTGGCTCGCTCGTAAGCCTACGGTCGTTCTTGTAACGCACGACTTGCGAGAAGCCGTATTCCTGGCCGATCGGGTGCTGGTCATGAGCAACCGGCCCGGCCGCATCATCGCCGATCACGCCGTCGATATTCCGCGACCACGGTCTCTTGATGAGACCTTCGCCCCCAAGGCGATTGAAATTATTCAAACGCTCCGCGATCAAATAAGCAACGTCCGCAAAAGCGCTGCGTAATGGTCTGCGTCGACCCCAATCACCATAGCCGAGGTCCTATGAACGGAAAAACTAAGCCAGCCGGCCTTGCAGTACCCGCTAAGGATGCTGTACGTCGTTCGCGGCGCAGAAAACTCGTGCGTAAAGCCTCGCCTTATCTCGTCATCATTGGGTCATTCTTGGTGTGGGAGCTAGCCGTATGGCTCCTCAAGATTGAGCCGTTTGTGCTGCCCGCGCCCAGCGCCATCTTTGCCGCCGGATGGGAGTGGCGTGGTCCTATCCTGCTGGCGTCATGGCAAACGTTCGTGACGACGATCATAGGATTCTTGCTGGCGATTGCATTCGGTCTCGCCGCCGGCACCGCGATCGGCGCATCGTCGGCTCTTTATGACGCGGTCTACCCAGCGTTGATCGGCTTCAATTCTGTCCCCAAGGTCGCGGTTGTGCCAATCCTCGTGATCTGGTGCGGAATCGGTACCCTTCCCGCCATCATTACCGCTTTCCTCATTTCGTTCTTTCCAATTCTGGTGAACGTCGCGACCGGCATTGCGACGGTGGAACCGGAACTGCGCGATGTCCTGCGCGCGCTCGGCGCGAAACAGCATCAAATTCTTCTGAAAGTCGGCCTTCCGCGAACCATGCCTTACTTCTTCGCGTCACTGAAGATTGCGATCTCGGTCGCATTCGTCGGTTCCATCGTCGCGGAGACCGTCGCATCCGACAGTGGGATCGGCCATTTCATGCTGGTCGCGTCTTCCCGCTTCCAGGTGCCGCTCGCCTTTGCCGGGCTTGTGGTGACTGGCGTGATGGGAATCGCAATGTA
>JAXDQB010000476.1:0-5752 GCA_034668065.1 Paraburkholderia sp. | reverse complement strand
CCCAGTACCACGACGGGTCGGTGAAGATGATTTTGTAGTTGTCGAACGTCACATGCTGCGGAAACGTCGCGAACGTCGACATCGTTTCCTCGTTCGTGCGCAGCGAGATCGACAGCATCCAGTACAGCGGAATCAGTGCGAACAGCACGTAGACGACGAGCACGATTGTGCGCATCCAGCGGCGATCGTCACGCATTGCCGTCTCCCGCCGCGGTTGGGCCACCCTTGCCGACACGGCTCATCCAGTTATAGAGAATGAAGCACAACAGCAGGATGATTAGGAAGTAGATCAGCGAGAAGGCGGCAGCCGGGCCGAGGTCGAACTGCCCGACCGCCTTTTGCGTCAGGTATTGGCTCAGGAACGTTGTCGAATCGCCGGGACCGCCTCCGGTCAGCACAAACGGTTCGGTGTAGATCATGAAGCTGTCCATGTAACGCAGCAGCACGGCGATCATCAGCACACCCCGCATCTTCGGCAGCTCGATGTAGCGGAACACTGCGAAGCGGCTCGCGCCGTCGATCTCCGCGGCCTGGTAGAACGCGTGGGGAATCGCGCGCAGACCGGCGTAGCACAGCAGCGCGACGAGCGGCGTCCAGTGCCAGATGTCCATCACGAGCACCGTCATCCACGCGGCGGCGGGACTAGCCGTGTAGTTGTAGTCGAAACCCATGTGGTTAAGCCAGTAGCCGAGCAGGCCGATATCCGGGCGCCCAAAAATCTGCCAGATGGTGCCGACCACATTCCATGGAATCAGCAGCGGCATCGCGAGCACCACCAAAGACATCGACGCGCGCCATCCGGATGCAGGCATTGAAAGCGCGAGGCCGACGCCGAGCGGAATCTCGAACAACAGCACGCACGCCGAGAAGATGATCTGTCTGCCGAGCGAGCTGCGAAGGTCCGGATCGGTCATGATGCTGCGAAACCATTCGGTGCCGACGAAGACATGCTGCGTCGGGCTGATGATGTCCTGCACCGAATAGTTGACCACCGTCATCAGCGGCAGAATCGCGGAGAACGCGACGCAGATGAAAACCGGCATGACGAGCAGCCACGCCTTCTGATTGAGGGGCTTGTTCATCGCGAGATCCTCTCGGCGATACTTACGGCGATTCTTTCGTCATTGCTGAAGAACACGGTCTCAGGCGCTGCAAGTCTTAGCCAGACGGGTTCAGCGCTCAAACGCAGATGCGGCTCGACCTTCGCGTTGAATAGATGGCCGTCGCATTGCGCAGTGACAAGTTGATAGTTGCCGAGCTGTTGCGCGCGCAACAGTTGCGCCTTGACCGCGCCAGGTTCGCCAGCGGCAGCGAGGCGCACGAACTCGGGACGAATGCCTAGCGTCAGCGCGCCGTCCGCGTGCTTCAGCGCCGCGAGCGTGTCGGCATCGAGCGCCACACACTGAGAGCCAATCTTGACGCCGTCCGTATCGAGATCGACCGGGCAAAGATTCATCCCGGGACTGCCGATGAAATAGCCGACGAAAGCATGATCCGGACGCAAAAAGAGCGCGTCCGGTCCGCCCTTCTGCACGATGCGGCCGTTCGTCATCACGACGACTTCGTCGGCAAATGTCAGCGCTTCGACCTGATCGTGCGTGACATAGATGAGCGTAAGTTTGAGTTGCTGGTGAATTTTCTTCAGTTGGCGGCGCAGCATCCATTTCATGTTCGGATCGATTACGGTCAGCGGTTCGTCGAACAGGATCGCTGCGACATCCTTGCGCACGAGGCCGCGCCCTAGCGATATCTTCTGCTTTGCGTCCGCCGCAAGATTGCTAGCCTTGCGTGGCAGCTCACGCGTCATGTCGAGGATTTCCGCGACTTCGTGCACGCGCTTTGTTACTTCGCCCTCGACGATCTTCCGGTTGCGCAGCGGAAACGCGAGGTTGTCGAACACGCTCATCGTGTCGTAGATCACAGGGAACTGGAACACCTGTGCGATATTGCGTTCCCGCGCGCTGCGCGCCGTCACGTCGCGTCCATTGAATAGCACCTTGCCCTCGGACGGTGTGACGAGACCGGACACGATATTCAGCAGCGTCGTCTTGCCACAACCGGACGGACCGAGCAACGCGTAGGCGCCGCCGTCCTCCCAAACCATGCTCATGGGTTGCAGCGCGTAGTCGTTGAGCGTTGTTGAATTAGGACGATACGCGTGCGCGAGATTCTGAAACTCAATGCGCGCCATGAGCCGCCTCCGGGCTGGATATCAGCTTCGTGTCCGCGCCGAATACAAACAGGTCATCGGGGTCGATAAATACATCGAGCTGCGTCCCGAGCCCAATCTGATGTACGCCTTGCAGCTGCGCGACGAGATCAATGCCACCATCCCGCGTATGCAGATGCAGATAGGTTTCGGAGCCGCTCAGTTCGGCAAGTTCGAGCCGGCACTGGACGGCGATTGATTGCTGCGTGCGCGGTGCCAGACGCAGATGCCCGGGCCGGATGCCGATGCGGCATGTGCCGAATTCGGCCGCCGCGCGACTGACCGGCACGTCGATGCCGATCGGCAGATGGGCGCTGCCCTTTCCTGTCAGCTCGCTTGTTAGCATGTTCATCGGCGGATCGTTGAAGACAGCCGCCGCATCGACGTTCACGGGGGCGTTGTAGACATCGAGTGTCGGGCCGTATTGCAGTACCCTGCCTTTGTCGACGATCGCCGTGTAGCCGCCGAGCAGTAACGCTTCGACGGGTTCGGTGGTCGCGTAGACGACCGTGGTCTTGCCGTCGGCGAAGAGCATGCTCAACTCGACGCGCAATTCCTCGCGCAGCTTGTAGTCGAGGTTCACGAGCGGCTCGTCGAGCAGCACCAGTGACGAGCGCTTCACGAGCGCACGCGCGAGCGCGCAGCGCTGTTGCTGGCCGCCCGATAGCTCGCCCGGACGCCGCTCCAGTAAAGGCTCGATATGCAGTTTTTCCGCGACTTCCTGCACCCGGCGCCGGATCTCCGCGGAATTCGTTTTTTGCAGCTTCAATGGCGACGCGATGTTGTCGAACACCGTCATCGCCGGATAGTTGATGAACTGTTGATAGACCATCGCGAGATTGCGGTGGCGCACGCCCACGCCGGTCACGTCTTGACCGTCGACGAGCACCCGCCCGGTGGTTGGCATGTCGAGTCCTGCCATTACGCGCATCAGCGTAGTCTTGCCCGCCTGGGTGGGCCCGAGCAGCACGTTGACGGCACCCGGGACGAGACGCAGAGCGACGCCATACAGATGCGTCAGTCCGCCCGAAACGACGGTGACCCGCTCGAGTTCCAAGACCAAATCGCTCTCCTTTTTTAAGGCTTCTGCGGTGCTTTTGTTTTGCTCGCGCGCGATCTGTCGCAAGGCCTGCGGCCCGTCGCGCACGCCGTGCGGGTCGTCATAGGAAAAGGACTTTGCGGCAAGACAGCGCCGGCCGGGAAGCGCGCGGGCTCACGGCGCCGCACAACGCCTCGCATGCCGTTTTATCCACTGTCCTCAGCGTTTTTATGCGGACGCCTCAAACTGAAGCCGTCGACCTCATTTTCATAAATGAAAACAAACAGAATCTCCCTTCTGTCGTTTTACGTTTATACGGCGTTCACCATACAAATGCCAAACACGCTGCCACTTCCGCATAGCTAATGTAATATATACCGAAAGGTTTTAGTATGGCAAACATTGCAATCTTGCATGCGATGAAATTCGTAGGGTGATGTGGCGCATGCGGTTCGCGGGCCACGGTGCTTGGCGACTTCAATCGGTAGCAGGGGCACAGCTCTGAGGCTGCTCCCTGTCACACCACCCGGCGGCATGCCGATTGATCACGCGCACGGTCGCACTTTCGTGCATAACCGCTGTGTAAGCGTTTTGCCACGAGTCTTGCAACATCGTTTGAGCTCGGATGGCGAGCATCGACTCGATGCTTGCCGCGACGCCTCTCATCAATCAAAATTGCCGCCGACGAATCGCCGCTTACAGGATAGCGGCAACTACAAGAACATCGACCATGTTTCCGAGCCCGGATGCACGCCATATGGCCGCGCCTTCTTGCGCCTGCGCGGTATGCCGCCGTCCGCGTTGCGTCGGGGTTGAACCGAAACCCGGTCGCGACCGCGTCCGACGGCTGCACGACGTACAGCCCTCGGGCTACAACCGTGCACGAGTTGGGGACCTGCTGGTCGGCCCCGATGCCGCGATCGATGTCCGCTATGTAAGGAGGAAAAGCCTTCCGTTTGGCGAGGGCTAGTGGCTGAAAAAACTGGCCGCATGCGGAAGCTCGGCGGTCGGCGGCAGACGACCCGTTTCTGCCCTTCGCTGGAGGCTCGTGAACGTCCCAAGGTCGGTCTAAAGGGACGGTCGCTTTCTACGGATAACGCCGCATGCCAATGCCGGATTTCTTAAGTTGCGTAGCTCACGCGAAGGCGCCACGCCAATATTCGGTTAACGCCTCTGCCTGTTCCTCGCGGAGATTCGGGACAATCCTGGGCTTAGCCTTGATTGGCGATGACCATTCGGGACCGAGATCTAAACGCGCGATGTCAAAAGCTTGGTCCCGGCGACGCCAAACACGATCGCAAGGCATCCTTCCAGAGCCCGACGAGTCCGTGTGTATAGTCGGCGAGCAGTCGCCGTTGAGAAAACCACGGCATAACCGCCAAACACCAACATACCAATGACCACGCAGCCGGGAATCACGGCAATCGCATGAACTTTTCCCGTGCCGGTTGATGATGCAAGTGCCGCAATCGAAATCCACACCAAAATCGCCTTCGGATTCGTCAGATGCAGCAGCGCGCCACGCCCGTATAGGTTCGCTAACGGCTGCGATCGTTCTGCCTGATGGGCCGCCGAACGCGTCATGGTTAGCGCGGATCTCCCCGATTTGAACGCCAGCCAAAGGAGGTAGACGCCACCGAAAACCTTGATGGCCATGATGAAATGGGACCAGGCGATCAGGGCTTCTGACACGCCAAGCGTTGCCAGCAATGCCCAGAAAAACGATCCCGTCATGACGCCAAGTGCGAACATGAAGGCAGCTTTCCGGCCATTGGTCGTCGCAATAGACATGATGGCCAGATTACTCGGTCCAGGACTGGCGGTGCCGATGAAGTACGCCGAATAGGCGAAAAGCATGTTCGTCGAGACAAGTCCGCTTCCCGTCATGTCAGACCTCGCTTTGTGGTGACTGCCGATTGTAGGCGGTGCTGCGCACACGACCATAGACGGTTGCGCAGCGTTTGAGCAGGCCAGTTGACTGAAATGAATACGGCCCATGCATTTGACGGTACCGGGCTTTAGACGCTCCCATATCGTTAGAAGCGAGTGCCTGAAGTTGCGGTACATAGAGCCACTCGTGTCACGATGTCAATTGCCTCCAATTGGCCGATCCGAGACGCCCGAGGACCCTCGGACTATTTTGTCGCCCACACTGCGAGTTTTGCCACTGTGTTCATGTTGCGGACGGTGCCGGTTTTCGCAGCGGGAATTTTCAATGTTGAGTGTGCTATTCCGTTGCTGCGGTGCACGTACACCTCACGCGTTCCGAGCGCGATTTCTTCATCTCGATGGCCGCTCACATCAGACAGAGCGTCAGCAGCAGGTGGTGCATCGAGAAATATTGCTACGGTCCGATTCGATGCGGCGGCCCTGAAGGGATTCCCGTCAATAACCGCGGCCAGCTCTGCGCCAGTCCGGACTAGAACACCTACTGGCTTGCCCGCGTATCTCTCCAGGCAACGTTCCAGACGAGCCTTCACTGAGGCTTCTGTGAGCTTGCTTTC
>JAXDQB010000475.1:0-4734 GCA_034668065.1 Paraburkholderia sp. | reverse complement strand
GTGCTGCTCGAAGGCGCCGAGCTTTATCGGGCCGAGGCGAAGAACGAGGAAACGATCCGGCGCTTCTCGCACGGTACGCCGAACGACTGGATCGAGCGCAATCTCTATACGAAATATCCGATCCTCGGCGTGAGCATCATGATGGTCACCGATGTCGCGCTTTTCGGCGTTGCCGGTTTGAGCGTCTGGGCGGCGCAGATGGTCTGGATTCCATTCTGGGCGGCAGGCGTGGTCAACGGCCTTGGGCACTTTTGGGGCTACCGCAACTTCAACTCGGCGGACGCGAGCACGAACCTCATCCCGTGGGGCATCCTGATCGGCGGCGAGGAGTTGCACAACAATCACCATACATACGCGACTTCTGCGAAGCTCTCGAACAAGTGGTTCGAATTCGACCTCGGCTGGGCTTATATTTGTCTGCTGTCGGCGTGCCGCCTCGCCAAGGTGAAGAAGGTTGCGCCCACCCCGCGCCTGAGCGATCGCAAGCTCGTCCTCGACCAGGAAACGCTGCAGGCAGTCCTATCTAACCGCTATGAGGTCATGGCTCGCTACGCGAAGACGGTCAAGCGGGCCTATCGGCAGGAGCTAGCGCGCCTCAAGGAGATCGGTGCCCGCGAGAAATATGCGCTCATGCTCGGTGCACGCCAGTGGTTCCATAAGGAAGAAAACGGTCTTGATGAGCCTCAGAGGCGTCAGCTGCCCGAAATTTTCGCGGACAGCCAAACCCTGCGCACGTTCATCGAACTCCGCCAGGACCTTGCGGCGATCTGGGAACGCTCGAACGCCTCGCGCGAACAACTTCTTGTGCAGCTTCAAGACTGGTGCCATCGCGCCGAGCAAAGCGGGATCCAGGCACTGCAGGAATTTGCGTGGCGCCTGCGCCGCTACGGCTGAGCGCGAAATCCATTAGAATTTCGAAACGTCACAAAACACCCCGCGCGGCGGGGTGTTGCTTTTTGGGCATTTTGAAATTGCGCGAGGCGCACGGGCTTGCGCCGGGTTCGCCCGGGCTCGTTTAGCCGCCTGTTTGCGCGCGCAGCAGGCGCAGAGGAGATCATGATGGCTGCGACGATAAAGACCGTCGAGTTCGATAAGCCGCTCGTTTCGAGCACGGCGGGCGCCGTGTGTGGCGTCGGCCAGGCCTGGGCCAAGGTGGCGCCCGTGCCGTCGCCGGAAGAGCGAACGGCGCTCAAGGCGCGCATTCGCGAATTGCTCGCGCGTGAAAAAGCGGTGCTTGTCGCTCATTACTACGTGGATCCGGAGCTGCAAGAGCTTGCGGACGAGACCGGCGGCTGCGTGGCCGATTCGCTCGAGATGGCGCGTTTCGGACGCGATCATGAGGCGCGCACGCTTGTTGTGGCGGGGGTGCGCTTCATGGGCGAGACGGCGAAAATCCTGAGCCCCGGCAAGCGTATTCTGATGCCCGATCTCGACGCGACTTGCTCGCTCGATCTCGGTTGCCCGGCTGACGAGTTTTCTGCATTTTGCGACGCTCACCCGGACCGCACGGTTGTTGTCTACGCGAACACGAGCGCGGCGGTGAAAGCCCGTGCGGACTGGATGGTGACTTCATCGATCGGCCTCGAGATCGTTGCCGATCTCCATGCGCGCGGGAAAAAGATTGTCTGGGCACCTGATCGCCATCTCGGCAGCTATATCCAGAAGCAAACCGGCGCGGATATGTTGCTGTGGCAGGGCTCATGCCTCGTGCACGACGAGTTCAAAGGCATCGAGCTCGATCTGCTGCGCGCCGAGTATCCCGATGCGAAGGTGCTCGTGCATCCCGAATCGCCGGAAGGCGTGGTCGCCCAAGCCGACGTCGTCGGTTCGACATCGCAATTGATCGATGCGGCTCAGCGCCTGCCGGCGACGCATTTCATCGTCGCGACGGATTTGGGTATTCTCCATAAGATGCGCCTTGCGGCGCCCGGCAAGATCTTCATTGAGGCGCCCACAGCCGGCAACAGTGCAACCTGCAAGAGCTGCGCGCATTGTCCGTGGATGGCGATGAACGGCCTGGCGAATCTCGCTCACGTGCTCCAGTGCGGCCACGGCGAAATCTTCGTCGATCCGGCTATCGGCGAGCGGGCACGACTGCCGATCGATCGAATGCTCGCGTTTGCCGCCGAGCGCAAAAAGCGCGTGCAGACAAGCGGCGACCTTGGTCGGGATGCGGTGCTCTTCGCGAACGTGGGCGCAGCTTGATGGCGAATTGGGACCATTCTGGGATGCCGACGATGGCGGTCGATCAAATGCTTTATGGCGACGCCGTGTCGCCGCTATATGCCGAGATTCGCGCGCGGTACGGAGCCGCATTCGACGCCGCGCTGGCGCGCAACGTCACCGATGCCCTTGCGGAGGACGTCGGCAGTGGCGACGTGACGGGGCGCCTTGTTCCAGCTGACGCGATACGCAATGCTCGCATCGTCGTGCGCGAGGAGGCAATTCTGTGCGGCGTGCCCTGGTTCGCCGCGGTGATGCGTCAGGTCGATCGGTCGATCGAGATGAGCTGGAATTACCGGGAGGGCGACCGCATGGCGGCCAACTCGGTGGTTTGTATGCTGCGCGGACCCGCACGTGCGCTGCTGACGGGCGAACGCAACGCGCTCAACTTCCTGCAGTTGCTCTCCGGCGTTGCAACCACGACGCGCCGTTATGTCGATGCCATTGCCGGAACGCGAGCGCGCATCCTCGATACGCGTAAGACACTCCCCGGGTTGCGGCTTGCGCAGAAGTACGCGGTTCGCGTGGGTGGTGGCTCGAACCAGCGGCTTGCGCTCTATGACGGCGTGCTGATCAAGGAAAACCATATCGCGGCGGCGGGGGGCGTCGGGGCGGCGCTCGATGCGGCGGATGCGCTCGACGCGCGCGTTGCCGTGCAGATCGAAGTGGAGACGCTCGAGCAGCTCGAGCAAGCACTTGCGCATGGAGCCCAGTCGATTCTGCTCGACAACTTCTCGGTCGCGGCGCTGCGTGAGGCCGTGACGCTCACGGCCTCACGCGCGGTTCTCGAAGTTTCGGGCGGCGTGAATTTCGATACGGTGCGCACGATTGCCGAGACGGGTGTCGACCGCATTTCGATCGGTTCGCTGACGAAGGACGTGCGAGCGACCGATTACTCGATGCGGCTTCTCTGAAGGCGGCGCGGTTCGCTTATTCGCTTAGGCTTGACGATTGCGCACGTGCTCGGGGGAGAGCACGGTCGGCAGCGCTTTGGGCAACGTTGCCGGCCAGTCGCGCGAGAAATGCAGGCCACGGCTCTCGCGTCTCGATCGGGCGCTGTCGACGATCAGCGTCGCCACGTCAACGAGATTGCGCAGCTCCAGCAGATCGCGGCTTACCCTGAAATTTGCGTAGTACTCCTGAATTTCTTCGCGCAGGAGTGCGATGCGATGCTGCGCGCGCGCGAGGCGCTTGTCGGTCCGCACAATGCCGACGTAATTCCACATGAGCCGCCGAAGTTCGTCCCAGTTGTGCGCGACGACGACTTCCTCGTCCGGGTCTGAGACCCGGCTCTCGTCCCATTCGGGCAGCGGCGCATGCGCGGTGGCGTCGAAGCCGTCGCTTTCAATTGCTGCCGACGCCGAGCGGCCAATGACGAGGCACTCGAGCAGCGAGTTGCTGGCAAGCCGGTTCGCCCCGTGCAGCCCGGTGCAAGCCGTTTCGCCGACGGCGAAGAGGCCCGCGAGATCTGTTCGCCCGGCGAGATCGGAGGCGATTCCGCCGCAGGTGTAATGCGCGGCCGGCACGACGGGAATCGGATCTTTCGTGATGTCGATGCCGAATTCCAGGCAGCGCGCGAGGATCGTCGGGAAATGCTCGCGCAGGAAATCGGCCGGCTGGTGGCTAATGTCGAGGAAGACGCAGTCGATTCCCCGTTTCTTGATTTCGAAGTCGATCGCTCGCGCAACGATGTCGCGCGGCGCGAGTTCGGCTCGTTCGTCGTGGGCCGGCATGAACCGTGTGCCGTCGGGCAGCAGCAGCCGGCCACCTTCTCCGCGCAAAGCCTCCGAAATGAGGAACGACTTCGCGTAGGGATGGAATAGACAGGTTGGGTGGAACTGGATGAACTCCATGTTCGCGACCCGGCAGCCGGCGCGCCAAGCCATCGCGATGCCGTCGCCTGTGGCGGTATCGGGGTTCGTCGTATACAAATACACTTTGCCCGTGCCGCCTGTGGCGAGCACTGTGTGCGCCGCCTGCAGCGTGACGGTGCGCCCGCTGGCGAGGTCGAGCGCGTAAAGTCCATGACAGCGCCGCCCCGGTAGTCCAAGCCTGTCCGATGTGATGAGATCGATTGCGTAGTGATCTTCGAGCAGCGTGATGTTCGGGTGCTGCCGCACGCGCTCCGCAAGCGTTGCGACGACGGCGTGTCCTGTCGCGTCTGCCGCGTGAATGATGCGCCGGTGGCTGTGGCCGCCCTCGCGCGTCAGATGAAAGCCGAGTTCGGCGGCGTCGTCGCGCGTGAACGGCACGCCCTGCGCGATCAGCCATTCGATTGCGGTGCGCCCGCCTTCGACGATGAAGCGGGTGGCGGCTTCGTCGCACAAGCCCGCGCCTGCAATGAGCGTGTCGCTAACGTGATTCTCGATGCTGTCCTTCGAGTCGAGCACAGCAGCAATTCCGCCTTGCGCCCAGTCGCTGGCGCCTTCCGTCATCGAACGCTTGGCGAGGACGGCCACGCGTCGCTTTTCGGCAAGGTTCAGTTCCACAGTCAAACCCGCGAGCCCGCTG
>JAXDQB010000474.1:0-5113 GCA_034668065.1 Paraburkholderia sp. | reverse complement strand
GACGCGCTATCTGCTCGAGCTCGCCCGCTCGCATGGGTTCATCGCCGGCGTCGTCGGCTGGGTGCCGCTTGACGACGCCGAAGCTCCGACGCTTATCGCCGAGCTTGCACGCGAGCCGAAATTCAAGGGCCTGCGACCGATGCTGCAGGATCTGCCCGACGACGATTGGATCGCAGGCGCGACCCTTACGCCCGCGGTTGATGCGATGGCCGCGCACAGGCTCGTTTTCGAGGCGCTCGTATTCACGCGCCATTTGCCTGGCCTGCTCGCTTTCGCACAACGCCACCCGTACCTGTCCATCGTCATCGATCACGGCGCCAAGCCGCCGATTGCCGAAGGCCGGGCCGGGTGGCAGCCGTGGGCCGACCGCATTGCTGCGCTTGCGCGGCTGCCGCATGTTCGCTGCAAGCTGTCGGGCCTGGCGACGGAAGCCGCTCAGCGCTGGACTGACGAGACGCTTGCACCCTATGTCGAGCATTTGCTCAGGCACTTCGGCGCCGAAAGGCTGATGTGGGGCAGCGATTGGCCTGTCCTCGAACTGAATGGCGATTACGGCGCGTGGCATGCGTGCATGAGGCGTTTGACCGCCAAGCTACCAATCGGCGAGCGCGACGCGATCTTCGGCGCGACGGCGTGCGTGTGTTACCGAATTTGACTGTGATTCGAGGGCCATGGATAGACGGCCATTCTTCGCTTGATCAAGCAACTATCCTCAACGGGCCGCCGGTTACGCCTCGAAGTTTCAAACCGCAGACAGGTTTAAGACGAACGGAGCATTCAATGAACGCTGGCGAAATACGTTTTCCTGCACCGCCGGCCGAGCGGCTGGCCGGCAAGGTCGCGCTCGTCACCGCCGCAGGTCAGGGCATCGGCCGCGCCTGTGCAGAGCGTTTTGCGCGCGAGGGCGCGCGCGTCTTCGCGACCGATGTTCGCCTGGATCTTTTCGGCGACGTGCCGTTCGAGCCGCGACGGCTCGACGTGCGCGATTCGGCAGCGATTACGGCGTTCGCGCGCGAGCTGGGTGGCGTGGACGTGCTGCTCAATTGCGCCGGCTTCGTCCACGCGGGCACGGTGCTCGAATGCGAGGAGGCCGACTGGGATTTTTCGTTCGATCTCAACGTGAAGTCGATGTATCGTACGATTCGCGCGTTTTTGCCCGCAATGCTCGAGCGCGGCGGCGGATCGATCGTCAACATGGCATCCGCGGCCTCGAGCGTGAAGGGCGTGCCGAACCGCTTCGTATACAGCGCATCGAAGGCCGCCGTGATTGGATTGACGAAATCTGTCGCAGCCGATTTCATTACGCGCGGCGTGCGTTGCAATGCCATCTGCCCGGGCACAGTGGAGTCGCCCTCGCTTGCGCAGCGCATCGTCGAGCAGGCGCGCGCGCAAGGCAAATCGGTTGCCGACGTCGAAGCTGCATTTGTCGCCCGCCAGCCGATGGGGCGCATCGGACGGCCGGAGGAGATCGCCGCGCTCGCCGCCTACCTCGCCTCGGACGAAGCCGGCTTCACAACGGGGCAAATACATGTCATCGACGGAGGCTGGTCGAACTGAGCGCGGCTGCGCTAACGCTTGACGGGCGAATGCGCCGTCTTTTGCGAAAATTTTGTTCAACCCTCTTATCGCATCGCTATGAAACTGCTTCGCTACGGGCCGAAAGGCCAGGAAAAACCCGGTCTGCTCGACACCGAGGGCCGCATCCGTGATCTTTCGGCTCACGTCAGCGACATCGCTGGCGATGTGCTCGCGGGCAGCAGTCTCGCGAAACTGCGCGCACTCGATCCTGCCAGGCTACCGCTCGTGGCCGGAGAGCCGCGCTTGGGCCCCTGTGTCGGCGACGTGGGCAAGATGGTCTGCATCGGACTGAACTACGCGGACCACGCCGCCGAATCCGGCATGCCGATTCCGGTCGAGCCCGTGGTTTTCAACAAGTGGACGAGCGCAATCGTGGGGCCGAACGACGATATCGAGATTCCGCGCGGCTCGACGAAGACCGACTGGGAAGTCGAGCTGGGCGTGGTGATCGGGCAGCCCTGCAAGTATGTCGACGAGGCGGGCGCGCTCGATTACGTCGCCGGCTACTGCATCGTCAACGATGTCTCCGAGCGCGCGTGGCAGATCGAGCGCGGTGGTGGACAGTGGGACAAGGGCAAGGGTTTCGATACGTTCGGACCGACGGGCCCCTGGCTAGTCACGCGCGACGAAATTCCCGACCCGCAGAACCTCGATTTATGGCTCGAGGTGGATGGACATCGATATCAGAACGGCAACACGCGCACGATGGTGTTCTCAGTCGCGAAACTCGTCGCCTATCTTTCGCAGTGCATGAGCCTGCAACCGGGCGACATTATTTCGACAGGCACGCCGCCGGGCGTCGGTCTCGGCCAGAAGCCCGAGCCGGTCTACTTGAAGGCGGGTCAGACGATGCGCCTCGGCATCGCGGGGCTTGGCGAACAAAGGCAGCGCACGGTGGCGGCAGGCTGACTGGCCTCGCCGGCACATGCCTCTCTTGGCCATCACTCGCGCCGCGGGCCGCCGCAAGAGGAATGCGGCGCTTTTCGTCACGGTAATGCCGCTACCACTGCAACTCATGCTGCGCCTTTCGCACCTTCGACTATGCTTGGGATGCAAGGTGATCGCCGCGAGCGTCGGTGTTGCGGCAGCAAAAGGCATGACGAGGGGGCAATATGCAGATCACATTTCCGCAGGATCCGGCCGAATACTGTGGCCGCGACCTCGTGCTGGCATTTCCGGCTGTAGTCGACGGGCAACGCGTGCAGTGTGCGATCACGGCCGAAGCGCTCGAGAATCATTTCGGCGCTGAATCGCTGCGAGAGGAGGATATTCTCAGGGCGTTCCAGGCTAACCGGCGCGCGATTGAAAAAGCTGCGCGGACGATGCTGCAGGAGCTCGGCAACAAGCCCGTACTGCTGCACAGCGGCTTTTTTCGCTTCTACAACGCGTAGGCAATTGGCCTGAGTGGTTTTTCCGATGGACGGCGTGCGTCGGGAGACAGCCTCGCCGTCGCGCGCGCAGGCGGTCAGGGAGGTATGCGATGCGAGCGATGGTGTTCGACGGAAGCTCGCCGCGGCTCACCGAGCGTGATCTGCCCGATCCGGTGCCGGACGTAGGGCAATTGCTCATCGAAGTTCAGGCGTGCGGCGTGTGCCGCACCGACCTGCATGTCGTGGACGGCGAACTCACGCAGCCAAAGAGGCCTCTCATTCCCGGCCACGAGATCGTCGGTACCGTGTCCGCGCTCGGTGAGGGCGTGACGACGTTCGCCCTCGGCGAGCGCGTGGGTGTGCCGTGGCTCGGCCATACCTGCGGGCATTGCGCGTATTGCGCTCGCGGGCGCGAGAATCTTTGCGATGCGCCCGCCTTTACGGGTTACACGATCGACGGTGGGTATGCCGAAAGGGCCGTCGCCGATAGCCGCTATTGCTTTCGCCTGCCCGAGCGCTACGCCCACGTGCAGGCAGCGCCGCTGCTATGTGCGGGGCTCATCGGCTACCGGACGCTTGCAATGGCCGGTGAGGCTGAACGCATCGGCATCTATGGTTTTGGCGCGGCCGCCCACATCGTTGCGCAGGTGGCTCGCCATCAAGGCCGAACGGTGCATGCCTTCACAAGGCCTGGCGACATTGCCGCACAGCAGTTGGCCCGGCGGCTCGGCGCGCAGTGGGCAGGCGGCAGCGATGAACGCGGCCCTGGCCCGCTCGATGCGGCACTTATCTTCGCGCCGATTGGCGCGCTCGTGCCGCTTGCGCTCGCGGCGGTCGTCAAAGGCGGTGTCGTAGTGTGCGGGGGCATTCATATGAGCGGGATCCCCGCATTTCCTTACGAATTGCTTTGGGGTGAGCGCCGAGTCGTGTCCGTCGCCAACCTCACTCGCGAAGACGGACATGCATTCATGCGGATCGCGGCCGACGCAGCACTCGACATTGAAACGACAGCCTACCCATTCACCGATGCTAATCGTGCGCTTGCCGATCTGCGCGAGGGACGGCTTGCCGGTGCGGCGGTGCTCACCATGAAGCGATGATGGCGTCGCATGCCCAGCGTTCCGATAAGCGCACGCGAGCGCAGCTGGATGTTGTTCGGGCACGGGTGCTTCTGCCGGCTTGCCGCCCGCCTCAGACGCGCGCAAGCGCATCGAGATCGACGATACGAATTTGCTTGCCGCGGGCTTGGAGAAGGCCGTCGCGCTGAAATTTCGAGAACATGCGGCTTACGGTCTCCAGCTTCATCCCGAGGTAGTTGCCCATCTCCTCGCGTGTCATGCGCAGGTTGAATTCGGCCGGCGAATAGCCGCGCGCCTTCAGGCGGCTCGACAAGTTGAGGAGGAACGTGGCTACGCGTTCTTCGGCGCTCATTGTGCCGAGCAGCATCATCGCCGACGATTCGCGCACAATCTCGCCGCTCATCGTGCGCAGCACTTGCTGCTGCAGCGGCTTCGATTCGGCGCACAGCGCTTCGAGCAACGCATAAGGGATGATGCAGACACTGCTGTCCTCGATTGCGATTGCGTCGCTGCTGTGATGTTCGTTGTGCAAACCATCGAGGCCGAGCACTTCGCCCGCGAGGTGAAAGCCCGTCACTTGCTCGCGACCGTTGCGATGCATGACAACTGTCTTGAACGAGCCCGAGCGCACGGTGTAGACGCTGTGGAAGTCATCGTTTGCCCGATAAAGCGCCTCGCCGCGTTTGACGAGGCGGGTCGCAGTGACGATTGAATCGAAGCGCGCAAGCTCCTCCGCCGTGAGGCCGTTCGGCATGCACGCCGGACGCATCGAACACGTCGAGCAGCGGGCGCTCATCCGTGCGCTCTTTGGCGCGCGCGCCTGCCAAGCCGAAGGCGCCCGCTGAGGTGTCGTTGTGTCTACTTTCTCTTCACGTTCCAGTTCGAGCAGCATGTCGGCCTCCGACCCTTTCCGAGCGCGCCCGGAGGGCGCGGCAATTCGGCTTTTATGGCCTGCAGTATGGACGGTGGAGCAGGCCGCGCCTATCGGCGGCGTACGAAAGTCGGGTAAGCGTTAGTGAAGTATTGTCGGAATTGTCCTACGCGACGGCACGGAAAACAGGCGTTCGACACGTTCGGACCGAGCGG
>JAXDQB010000473.1:0-3613 GCA_034668065.1 Paraburkholderia sp. | reverse complement strand
GCTGGGTGGTGATAGCGTCAATGACCAGCCCGAACCGCATCTTTTGCGCAAATGCAAGGCCCTGCTCGGCTTCGCCTTGCGCCTCCGAAAGCGGGTCTCCGGCCGCTAGAAAGTTCGTGTTCAATTGGTCGCAGCAGTAGGCGGCATAAGTGACATCGCCCATCCTGTTTGCGATCTCGAACGCGCGGCGTAGCAGATCGCGGCCGGCCCGCAGATGTCTCGTCCAAGGTACAACGGCCATGGCAAACAGCTCATAGGTCCGCGCCTGGAAACGCCTCAGCCCTCGTCCTTCGACCAAGTCATAGCCGAGCTGACCGAAGCGATAGACCGCAGGCCGATAGTCGCCGAAGCACGGGCCCGCGACCATTGACAGCGATACATAAGCGCTGCATGACGCGTCGCAGTTTCCGCGCTCGAGACTGAGATTGACCGCCCGGCAGGCCACGAGGGCGAGCAGGTTCGCATCCGTGTATCCCGCCGGTGACTGGATCTTGGTCAAAACGTCCTGCGTCGCAAGGGATACCGGGTCGCTCATCAATGGCAGATTGATTAGAGATTCGATCGTCCGGCTCCCGAGATGCGCCCAAACCCGCTCGTATTCGCGTCGCGCTTCCTCGTTCGTCGGGTGAGGCGACCAGTCGATACCTAGATGCCGGAGGTAGTCGAGAGCGACAGCGATGGCGCGGCTGCTCTGATCCAGAGCGGTATGCAGATCCACGCGCAGGCACGCAACTGTGGCGCGTTCCACCGTCTTTTCAGCGCGTCTTGAAAGTTCAGCCAATCGCTCCTCTGCGGCCGCCATCCGGCCGGTCAAAAACTCGCATTCCGCCCGATTTATCTCCAGTGAGAAGACAAGTTCATACCGGCGCTTCCAGCAATCCTGCGCCAACAGCTCCGCTCCGGCATTGAGATAGGTCAACGCCGATGCATATGCCGTCGACGCCTTTGCGCGCTTTCCGGCGATCAGGTTGAGCTCGGCCAGCTGCTCGCGCTCCTCTTGCGAGGTGATCAAGGCAGCGCCGCGGTTGAGCTGATTCACGAGATCGAAGACCGCTTCCTCCCGCTTCTCGGCAGGGGTATGTGCCGTGAGCAGTCTTCCTATTCGAAGATGCACTTGGCCGCGCTGATCCTCCGGAATCAACGAATAGGCGGCTTCCTGAATACGGTCGTGGACAAACTTGTAAGCGCCTGCCAAGCGCTCAATCAGTTCCTGACGGACAGCCGGCCAAAGCGCCGCATGGACTTGCTCCTCTGAAATGCCGAGAACGATCGAAATGGCCGCGAAGTCGGCGATGTTGCCAAGACAGGCCAGCTGCCGCAATGCCGATCGGGCTTGCGCAGGTAGACGGCTTAACTTGCCGACCATGAGGTCGGCGACATTATCGGTGTAGCCCTTCGCATGAATACGCTCAAGGTCCCACGACCAGCGCGCGGCATCGTGATCGAAGGCGAGCATCCCCTCGTCTGCCAGTGACGTAAGGAACTGAATCGCAAAAAATGGATTTCCGCCTGTCTTCTCGTGCACCAGTTGCGCAAGCGCGGCGGCGCGGGTCGACTCACAACGTAGTGCATCCGCAATCAGGTTGCCGAGATCCGGGCAAGCAAGCGGCGTAAGCGAGATTTCTTCGATTTTCCCGCCGCCGGCCTTGATGGCTTCAAGCTTGTGCCTCAACGGATGGGCGGCCGTGACTTCATTGTCGCGATAGGCACCGATTAGCAAGAGGTGCGGCAGATCCGAGCGAGTGAACAGATCTTCGAGCAGGTCGAGTGTCGCCGCGTCGAGCCATTGCAAGTCGTCGAGAAAGAGCGCCAGCGGATGTTCGGCCCGGGCAAAGACTCCGATGAACCGCCGGAAGACCAACTGGAAATGTCGTTGCGCGTCCTGGGGCGGCAACTCCGGCACGGGTGGCTGCTCGCCGATGATGAACTTCAGGTCGGGAACGACATCGGCTATGAGCCGTCCGTTCGGGCCGAGCGCCTCCAACAGTGCTTCGCGCCAGTCACTCAGTTCGGCTTCGCTCTTGCCAAGCAGCGGTCGCACGAGGCTTTGAAATGCCTGAGCGAGCGTTGAATAAGGGATATCGCGCTTGTATTGATCGAATTTGCCTGCGGCGAAGAGCCCCCGCGGCGGCACCAGCACCCTGTGCAGTTCGTTTACGACGGCCGATTTGCCCATGCCGGAATAGCCGGACACGAGCATCAGCTCCGGTCCCTCACTCTTCACGATGCGATCAAATGAAGCAAGCAAGCTCTCCACTTCACGCGCGCGCCCGTAGAGCTTCTCGGGGATGAGCAGCCGGTCGGGCGTATCGTGTTCGCCGAGCGCGAAGTCCTCGATGTAACCTTGCGCCTCCCACTCCACCAAACAGCGCCGTAGATCGCGCTCGAGGCCGCCCGCCGTCTGATAGCGATCTTCCGCCGTCTTGGCGAGCAGCTTCATGACGATGGCCGAAACTGCGGCAGGAATGTTCGGCAGCCGCTCGCAAGGCGGCACAGGCTTGCGAGCGATATGGCAGTGCACCCACTCCATCGGATCGGTGGCGTTAAACGGCAAAGCGCCCGCCAGCATCTGGTAGAACGTGACGCCAAGCGCGTAGAGATCGCTGCGCGCGTCGACTGACCGGTTCATGCGCCCCGTCTGTTCAGGCGCCATGTAGGCGAGCGTGCCCGCGATGGTCTCGGGCGGCTCGGGCGCCTGACGCTCGCGAGGCAGCTGCGAGGCGATACCGAACCCGGTCAGCCTCACTCCTTCGTTCGCAACATTCACGAGAATGTTGGCCGGCTTCACGTCCTTGTGGACGAGGCCGCGCTGATGCACCTTGCCGAGCGCGCGGCCAATGCCGATGGCAATGCGCAGGAAGCGTTCGACCTCCATGGGTCCGCCGAGCAGTTGGCTAAGAGGCTCGCCGCCGGTGTCTTCAAGCAGCAGCAGCGTCCGCCCATCTTCGCGGAGAAGTTCGAGCGGCCGCACCGCCCAGGCGCTGTCCAGTTCCTCGCGCAGGCCGTACTCGTGGGTCAGGCGTTCGAGGCTCGCAGGCGTCGGATGGTCTGCAGTGGACTGCACGGCCAGCACCGCAGCATTGCCATTGGGCCCCCGGGACCATGCCCGGTAGAAGGCGCGGTCGCCGTCCTCCCATACGACCTGAAAGCCAGTGCCTTCAAGTGCGTCAAACCGAGCTGGCAGGTTCAACTTTGGCCCCCCATCGAGCGCCGGTGGCCGCTCTCGGGCCGAACGAGCACTTCGCTCGCCTCGGCTGGCCAAACCGTAGAAACAAGTCTGCCACACGCGAGACGACAATTGCGCATGTCGTGGGCCGCAATGAAGGGTGGAAACCCTGACGGCGGCGCCAAGCGCGACCGGGGTCGGATCACATAAGGCGCTGTTTATGGCGCAAAAAGCCAGAAAAGAAACGGGCTGGGCGGCGAGCGCGACCCGTCAAAATGCTGGCCATCGCATCGATTGCCGGTCAACGGTTCGTGGATGCAGTTGCCGCCTTTAACTTATTATGGCCCGTTAATCGCGCTTCGCCGCGATTCGATGCAGCCACCCTTATTTCACTGACGATTTAAAAGATGAGCGACTATTTCACTTTCGATGCTGGCAACGTGGTGT
>JAXDQB010000472.1:0-3541 GCA_034668065.1 Paraburkholderia sp. | reverse complement strand
CTGACGGCGGACTCGTCGCGTTTTTGGCCCGCTGATCAGTATCAAGTCGGCAGAAATCCGCCGTCGTTCGACAAGCAGTTCGTGCGCGACTGGCTCGAGACGCAGGACTGGGACAAGGCGCCGCCCGCCCCGAAGCTGCCTGACGACGTGGTCGCAAAGACGAGCGAGAAGTATCGCGAAGCGCTCGAGCGGCTGACAGGGCAAGAACTTGCCTGAGCGGCGCAGGCGGTAGACGGCGGCCAAACCTGGGCCAAATCGAGGCCAAATGGCCGACCATGCATTCTGGATAAGGAAGATCGCACGATGAGCGAAGCAGTCAAGACCGCCCCGAGCGCGCAAAGTACACATACGCAGAACCATACGCACAGCGCGCCGCTCGTCGGCGTACTGATGGGATCGAGTTCCGATTGGGACGTCATGAAACACGCGGTATCGATCCTGCAGGACTTCGGCGTGCCGTACGAGGCGAAGGTCGTTTCGGCCCATCGGATGCCCGACGAGATGTTCGCCTACGCGGAGTGCGCGCGTGCGCGCGGTCTGCGCGCGATCATCGCGGGCGCCGGCGGAGCCGCGCATCTGCCCGGCATGCTGGCTGCGAAGACGACGGTGCCTGTGCTCGGCGTGCCTGTCGCGAGCAAGTATCTGTTGGGTGTCGACTCGCTGCACTCGATCGTGCAGATGCCCAAGGGCGTGCCGGTTGCGACGTTTGCGATTGGCGAGGCCGGCGCGGCCAATGCGGCGCTCTTCGCGGTGGCGCTCCTTGGCGGCACGTCCGACGATTATGCTGAGCGCCTCGCGGCATTTCGTGTGCGGCAAAACGAAGCGGCCCGTGCGATGGCGCTGCCCGCGCTCTGAGATGCGCATTGCGCATGGCGCGCTGGGACGATGCCGCTTTTTTTGTCAGTATTGCGAAACCGGCCCGGTAAGCGAAAACGCCGGGCATGCGGGAAACTACCGCGCGCGTTGCGTGCGACAGATCCACTGAGATGAATCAAGACAACATTCCTGTTTCCCCGATTCTGCCCGGCGCGTGGCTCGGCATGGTCGGCGGCGGCCAGCTCGGCCGCATGTTTTGCTTCGCCGCGCAGGCGATGGGCTATCGCGTCGCCGTGCTCGATCCCGACGAAGCGAGCCCGGCCGGTGCCGTGGCGGACAAGCATTTGCGCGCCGCCTACACCGACGAAGCGGCGCTCAGCGAGCTCGCGCGTCTGTCCGCTGCCGTTTCCACCGAATTCGAAAACGTGCCCGCGGCGAGCCTAGACTTCCTCGCGCGCACAACCTTCGTCAGCCCGGCCGGCCGCTGCGTGGCGATCGCGCAGGACCGGATCGCGGAGAAGCGCTTCATCGCAGGCTGCGGCGTGCCGGTCGCGCCGCACGTCGCGATCGAATCGTCCGAGGCGCTCGCCGCGCTATCTGACGCCGAGCTCGAAGCCGTGCTGCCGGGCATCATGAAGACAGCGCGGCTCGGCTACGACGGTAAGGGGCAGGTGCGCGTTGCCAGCGCCGATGCCGTGCGCGAGGCCTATCGTGCGTTCAGCGGCGTGGCATGCGTGCTGGAAAAACGCTTGTCGCTCAATTTCGAGGTCTCGGCGTTGATCGCGCGCGGGGCGAACGGGATGACGGCCGTTTATCCGCTCGCGCAGAACGTGCATCGCGACGGCGTGCTTTCGCTGACGGTCGTGCCCGCCCCCGACGCGCCGCCGAGGCTCGTTGAGCAGGCGCAGCAGGCCGCAGTGCAGATTGCCGAGGCGCTCGGCTACGTGGGCGTGCTCTGCGTCGAGTTCTTCGTGCTGGAGGACGGCTCGCTCGTCGCCAACGAGATGGCGCCGCGCCCGCACAATTCGGGTCATTACACGGTCGACGCGTGCGCGGCTAGCCAGTTCGAGCAGCAGGTGCGCGCGATGACAAGGATGCCGCTCGGCGACACGCGCCAGCATTCTCCAGCCGTCATGCTCAACATCCTCGGCGACGTCTGGTTTGCGAGCGCGCCCGGCATAGCGTCTGGTATGTCGCCGGGTATGTCATCGGGTATGTCACCGATCACGCCACCGTGGCAGGAAGTCGCCGCGATGCCGACCGCTCGACTGCACCTGTACGGCAAGGAAGAGGCGCGCCCGGGACGAAAAATGGGGCACATCAACTTCACGGCCGCGACGCTCGACGAAGCGCGCACGGCCGCGCGCGATTGTGCGAGGCTGTTGCACATCCCACTCGGCTGAGGCGGTGGCCGGCATTTCTTATCGAAAGATGTCCCCTTCTCCGACACCCCTCGCCGCGCCTGCCGTCACGCAGGCGCAAATCGAAGAGGCCGCCGCGCTGCTCGACGCGGGCGAGCTTGTCGCGTTTCCGACGGAGACCGTCTACGGGCTCGGCGGCGACGCCCAAAGCCCGCAGGCCATCGCACGGATCTACGCGGCAAAGGGGCGGCCGGCGAACCATCCGGTGATCGTCCACATCGGGCTGCGCGGCGATCCGCGGTACTGGGTGCGTGAGTTGCCTGCCGACGCGCAAAAGCTCATCGACGCTTTCTGGCCGGGCCCGCTCACCTTGATCCTGAAGCGTGCCGGGCATATCCCCGCGGCGGTAAGCGGGGGGCAGGATTCGGTCGGGCTGCGCTCCCCCTCGCATCCTGTCGCGCAGGCGTTGCTGGATGCCTTCGGCGCGCGGCGCGGCGGGCACGTGGGCGTGGCGGCGCCGTCTGCGAACCGTTTTGGCCACGTGAGTCCGACCATGGCGCAGCACGTGCGCGACGAATTCGGCGATGCCGTGCACGTGCTCGACGGAGGCGCGTCGGAAGTCGGGATCGAATCGACAATTGTCGATCTCTCGCGCGGTTTCCCGGCATTGCTGCGCCCCGGACACGTCACGCCGTTCGAGATCGCCGAGGTGCTCGGCGTGGCGCCTCGGCTCCCCGACGGCAGCGATGCGACGGCGCCTCGCGCTTCGGGCACGCTCAAAGCGCATTACGCGCCGCGCACGCCACTCGCGCTGCTGCCGTTCGAGGCGCTCGAGCCGCTGCTGATTGCCGCGCGCGACGCGGGCACGCGTGTCGCGCTCGTCGCCCGCAGCTCATGCGCGCTTGCCTGGGCCGACGCGCGCGACGTGCAATTCGTCGCCGCACCCGAGGATCCGCACGTCTATGCGCGAGAGCTTTACGGCCTGCTGCGTGCACTCGATCGGGCCGACGTCGCGCGGATTTTCGTTGAGAAACTGCCCGGCACGCCCGAGTGGGCCGCCGTCAACGATCGGCTCGGACGCGCGGCCGCGGCCTTCGAAGCGAGGAAGTGATAGGCCCGCGTGTCGCGTGCCATCTGGCGGCCCACTCGGGCGGAGCAAAGAGCGCACGCAGCTTGTCGGCGAATCGGTCGGCGTGCGCCACGTCGGCCAGCATCGACGCCCATTCGTGGAACGTCGCTTTAAGCGGATTGAAGGTGGGCACCGGTTCGACGATGCCGTACTCGAGCGGCTCGCCCGGATCCTCTTCGACATAGCTGCCGAAGAGCCGGTCCCAAATGACGAGCACACCGGCATAGTTTCGGTC
>JAXDQB010000471.1:0-4823 GCA_034668065.1 Paraburkholderia sp. | reverse complement strand
CGACCATGGGCGGCTGGGTCGTCTTCGCGTTGATGACGGGCGGACTCGTCGCCGTGCTGCTGTTGCGCACGCTCGGCACGCTGCGCTTGCTGATGACCGGCGCGACTGCGCTGGCAAGCGGCTTGCTTGTGACGCTGGCCGGCGTTCATGCGGACAGCGTGAGTATCTTTTTCGTTGGAACGGGCGCGGCGGGAATCGGCTTCGGCTCGGCGTTCCAGGGCGCGTTGCGTTCAGTCCTGCCGCTCGCTGAACCGCATGAACGGGCGGGGCTGATGGCGGCGTTGTACGTGCTGAGCTATCTGGCGTTCAGCATACCGGCGATCATTGCGGGAACGATGGCGCACGTAGTCGGCTTGCGCCTAACGACCGACATCTACGGTCTTACGCTCGTGGTGCTGGCCGCGCTGACGCTACTTGCCAGCGGGATGGACAGGGACGCAAGGATGGCAAGCGAAGGAAGGTAGCCAGGCAGCTGTGCACTGTTCGGCATTGCCTTATATACGCTTTCACGCGACAGGCTCCGCCCGACTGAAGCGACACGCAATCGCGCCAATCGACAAAAAACTGCGATTACGGAGGCCGTGGTCATGCGGTAATGGAGGCCAGAGCTTCACAGACTTCGTCCAGTCGGCGATTCTCGCGCCGCTGAAAATGGCCAACTCCAGCTATCTGACGAGCGTGCCGTCCAGTGGATCGTTCTCGCTGCCGTACGTAAACGGCACGCAGCATCAGGAATTCGTTAGTGCTTGCGCGACCGGCGGACTGAGTTCGACGCCCACTGACACGATGAATCTAGCGCAGATGATTTAGCCGATACACCGCGCTTTTGCGATGGCACTCGCTCAACATGGGGAAATAGGCACACGGGGCTCTGGACCATCAGATGCGGGTCGCCGCACGGCAGCCCGGCACAGTTGACAAGGATAGTCGTCATGCCGGATTGAGCAGTGCGGTTATGCACTGGGAAGCTAACGCGTGCGTCTTTGCGTCACAGCGGAGTCGTCGCTTTCTACTTGCTCTGTCGAGATTGCTCAGAATAAAATTCGCCCTATTTCTGCGCCAGATGAGCGTCCTTCATGAACGCTGGCGCAATTAGTCGATTTGTACCGCGGCGTGTGCGGCAAGCCTTTCCTAATCGCCCATTTGCCGGCACGACTCTCCTTCCTATAAGTTCTTTTTCATCAATCCGCTCGAGAGCGAATGCCGTCATGAAGATTTATCCTGTGAAATCTATTTTCAAAGCTGTCACCGTTGCCGCCGCCTTTGTTTTTCCGGCCGCCGCCGCATATGCGAACGGAACTGTACTAAATGGAATGGATTTCGGTCCGTTGGCTCAATTGGCTGGGACTTGGAAAACCGCGCCATCCGGGGGGCAAGATGTGGCGCCCGGGAAAGAAGGTTCTAAGGTAGGTAAGGGCGGCCAAGCCGTCGAAGCATACTACGAAACATACACCTTTGAACCAGCGGCAGACGATACAAACGCGAGCAATCAGTACCTGGTCGCAATGTACTATAAGCAGGAAGTGTTCAGGAAAAGGGATAATAAAAAGTTTCATGACGAGCGAGGGTATCTGCAGTATGACAAAAAGAACCAGATGGTTTATGACACCTTTTGTATTCCCAGGGGTGTGTGCGTTGTAGCTGAAGGAAAACCGGGGGATAAGATGACGTTGATAACGAAATCCAAAGGGGTGGCCGAATCTGAATATATGGTGAAAAATGATGATGCAACCAATTTCACTATAACATACGATGTATCGGGCAATACCTTGAAATACACGCAAGTGACGCAATTGCACGTATACGGCAAGCCGTTTGTTCACGTCGACTCGAGCACGCTTACCCGAGTAAACTAGCCGTTCCCCGAGAACCCAAGCCACTCGCTAGTGTGGCCGTTGCAATCGCCCCTCCAATACGCACGATTTTTAGTCGGATTGGACCATGATAGGGGCGTGCGCTCTACCGGATTTCGCAGGACCGGGCGAACGAGATAAATTGTCATCCTCACGGGCGCAGGTAAGGACTTCATGACCGGGGAACCGGGCGTCTTTCAACGACGTCTCCGGATCCCGGGCGTTCGGAGCCCCAGATCCATGACGAAGGCGTTCGGGTTCTGGAAAACCTAGCAATCGCCTGCTGTGGCTCGCCAAAGTCGAAGTCGACACGCGATAGCCACGATCGACAGGGTCGTGTGCGGTCAATCATGGACAGGCGTCCCCCTGCCAGGGCAACACAGCAATGTGACCTGACGATTAGTCAACCCGGCACCAACCACCAGAATCCGGGCATACAGTCGCCGGCGCGCCGTTCAGCCAGACCTGCTCTGCATCCAGTTGCAACGAGGTGGAAGGGGCGGTGTCAAAGGCAACACTAAGTGCGTGCGCAACGTGGGCATCTTCGATGGAAAGCTCCCAGGTCAGGAATATTTGGATGCAATCCTGGTCCGGCGCGAAGTCGGCCACATTAAAACCGCTGCTGCGGCGCTGAATAACGCCATGGGGCTGGCCGGTATCGAATATCACAGCCGTTCCCCGGGTCAGGGGAATGCGACGGTCCATAGAGGGAAAATGCAAATCCAGACCCCTATCCTCGCTTAGGAAAAGGTTGCAAAAGGCCGCACCGCCATATTGCGCAGCGTCATGGTGGTACCTTGCGCCGCGGCAGGCCATGAGGGCTACGTCACTGGAGGCAAGCACCGCGGGCAGCCCAAGCGCGCACGTCCAATCCGACACTGCCTGCACGCATTGCCTGTAATCCGGCCAGCGTGCCTGCGCTCGCGCCAAAGGCATTACCTCGACGTCCCCAGGCTCCAAGACCAAGCGCGACGCTGTTTCCCTTTTCCAATCCGCAAGCAGGCGTGCAGGAGGCACTGGCAAGTCGAGCGTGCCTGCTAGCACGATGTCACTCACGCGTCGACTGCGAATGGCGTCGCCACTCCAGAAATAGGAAGTCAGCATGTCTCGCACTTAATCCATTTCTCTGAACGCCCCAATCACCGGGCTGAAGTTCTTCTTTGAGATCACGCTCCGCGCATCGAACAGGGCAAGGGCCGCCGCGACCGCTACGCGATGCTATCACCGGTGTTACGGAACGCCTGCGGGTCGGTGGCGTAGCCCGTGCTCAGGGCAGGATGCTCGACGGAATAACAATGCGCGCAGCTCGATCGCCACGAAGGAACGGTCGAGCTGCGCGTCAACATCGAGCGCGTCGTGGGCCTTACGGCCGACGCGCTCATACCCAACATACCTCATCACTGAAGACACGAAGCGAGGGGTTGGCGGAATTACGTCGGCGCTCCCGGCAGGTTACCTGCCGTCACCTGCGCGGCGCCGCCGCTCAACGTATATCCGTTACTGCCTGCAGTGAGGGTGCCCGCCGTTTCCCCCCCAACGACCGCTTGTTGACCCCCCAGAGCTTGTGCGGCGTCGTTCTCATCGTTGAACGTGATCGTACCATTCGAATTTACCTTGCCGAGTTCCTGCCCGCTGTTGCTGTACAGATTGCCTCCGGAATCTTCGAGCAATTGGTTTTGTCCGCCATCGATACCGACCTGGTGAAGGCCAGACGTATCCGAATTACCAGTACTGCCCGTTCCGCCCGTACTGCCCGTACTGCCCGTACTGCCCGTACCGCCCTGGCTCGCGCTCTGGAGCAGTTGCTCGATTTCCTCAACCAAGGCGGAAAGGTTGCCACCGCCTTGCGCGCCGGAAGTCGCGCCGCCGCCGCTGACTGCAGGCGGGGTGTACGGTATGTTCGATGTGACGTTGTAAACTCCACTCATGACTGACTCCTAGTAAACCGGGTTTAAAAGCAAATAAACACTGCGCATCCACAAATCAAGCTTAAAGCGGCGGCCGTTCGTCGCGGCTCGACTTGCGAATTTTTGGAACGTATCGCGAAGCAAATCGAGGACGAATTCTGCCGAATACGATGCGGTCCCACTTGTACAAGGCCGCGGTCGAGAAGGCGGGCTCTTTCGACACGGCCAAGTTCATTCCCACACTGCCGCAAGTTTTGTTCGACGGGCCGCGCAGGCGAATCCATATGAACAGTCCAGCCCGAAGAGTTTTAACTTCTTGTTTCGCGCCGCCCAGAGATCAGCGTTCCAGCTTGTCGCGGTGGGCGCTATCGGCATCGCAGCCGCGAAGACTGGCAATTACGCTTTAGGAGCCACCTCTACGGCTCTACGGTGCTCGGCCAGATCGAATTGCCGAACCTGAGGGACATTAAGCCCAAGTTTGCCGAGATCAAAGCTGCAGAGAAGTTGCGGGCACCCACGAGCCTCACCATCACGCACACGCTCTGAATCGAGCGCCTGCCTGCTTGTGGTGGTATGTGCGTCGAATGGGGCGATGATGGGTAAGCGTGGGTAATCGCGGGTAAGCGCCCGGCAATGTCATTTTCAACCGGCGAGGCCTGAAAGCGACGATAGTGGCGACCGATTTTTTTAATGGCGGTGTACGCTCTCAACGAGAATGAAGCGGTTTCTGAGGCCTTGAATACTCGGCAGTATTGCTTTCTTGCAGTTTGATTTCAGCCCGAAGTCCTGGCCGTGACGACCATTGGATCTTATTTTCATTTTTTCGGCGACGATTCTGCAGCCTCGACCGCGTTGCCTAACGTCAAGTGTCGACTGAATTTAAATGTAAACTCCTTTTCGATAGAAATTTTAAATCGCAGAAAACGTTTGCGTCCGTCCTTTTCCTGAAGCACGACCCTACTCAAATCTATCGCGGCGCCGTTATCTCGTATAACTGCGTAGGTTTGGATGTTTTTCTCGTCGCGATGCGGGCAAAGCTTCTTTCGGACGTGCGAGGTACAAC
>JAXDQB010000470.1:0-3956 GCA_034668065.1 Paraburkholderia sp. | reverse complement strand
GCTTGAGCGCGATGCGCGCCGCATGATTGCGGCCGATTTCGTCGTTCGGGCCGATCATCCGGTCGATCGGCTTTTCGACGACAAAGCTCGTGCGCTCGGGCTCAAGACGGCGAGTACCGTCATCTTTACCAGCATGGTCTCGCTCGGGGCGACCGCGGGCGCCCCCGCGAGGGCCGGCGCGGCGGCGAGCGGGGCTGCGCCGAACATACGGCTGGCAGCGATCAAGGCCGTGTCGCCCGGTTACCCGTTGCGCGGCGCGCTGCGCCTAGCGACGGGGCCCGGCGCGCCCGATCACGCCACGAACGACATTCCGGCGCCGGGCACCGTTTGGGTCGATGCCGAACTGCTCGATGCGCTTCATGCGCGCGTTGGCGATCACGTCTCGCTCGGGCAGCGCGGCTTTACGATTGCTGCGGTCATCACGCGCGAGCTCGATCGAGGCTTCTCCTTCGTCAATTTCTCGCCGCGCGTGATGCTGCGCGCCGACGATCTCGCGTCGACGGGGCTCATTGGCTACGGCAGCCGCGTGACTTACCGGCTGCTCGTGGCCGGGCCCGACGCGGCCGTCGCCGGTTTCGCGCGCTTTGCGCATGAGCGCGTCGACGGCGCACGCATGCGAGGCGTCGCGCTCGAATCGCTGGAGGACGGCCAGCCGCAAGTGCGCGAGACACTCGATCGCGCCGGCCACTGCCTGCGGCTCGTCTCGCTTCTGACGGCACTGCTCGCTGCCGTCGCGATCGCAATGGCCGCGCATCGCTACACGCGGCGCCATCTCGACAGCTGCGCCGTCATGCGCTGCCTCGGGCTCGGCGAAGGCGCCCTGCGTGCGCTCGTCACGCTCGAGTTCCTGTTCGTTGGCGTCGCGGCCGGGCTCGTGGGCATCGCGCTGGGTTATGCGGGGCATTTCGCGCTGCTTGCGTGGCTCGGACAGTTGATCGGCGTCGAACTTCCGCAGCCGAGCTGGCTGCCCGCGTTCGAGGGCATGGCGGCCGGGCTCGTGCTGCTGTTCGGCTTCGCGTTGCCGCCGCTCCTGCCACTTACGCGCGTGCCGCCCGTACGCGTGCTCAGGCGCGAATGGGGCGGCGAGGCGCGCGTCGCGTGGTCCGCCTACGCGATCGGGATCGCGCTCTTCGGCGCGCTGCTCGTGCTCGCGGCCGGCGAGATCAAGCTTGGCGGCATCGTGGCGGGCGGATTCGGGGCCGGCCTGCTCGTTTTTGCCGGCGTGGCGCGCGTGGCGCTGTGGGGCGCCTCGCGCATCGCGCGTGCCGAACGAGGCGGCGGGCGCCTTGCCGCCGGCGTTGGCTGGCGCTACGCGCTCGCCTCGCTCGAACGACGCGGCGCGGCCAGCACGCTGCAGGTCACGGCGCTCGCCATTGGGCTCATGTGCCTGCTGCTGATCGCGATCACGCGCGACGATCTCGTCGCCGGCTGGCGCAGGTCGACGCCGCCCGATGCGCCCAACGAGTTCCTCATCGACATCCAGCCCGACGAGCGTCAGGCGGTGACCGATTACCTGGCCACGCACGGCTTGCCGGGAATCGCGCTTGAGCCGATGGTGCGCGGCCGGCTCACCGCCATCGACGGAAAGCCTGTCGATCCGGGCGCATATAAGGACGAGCAAGCGCGCCGGCTGGTGGATCGCGAGTTCAACCTCTCCTATCGCGCAAGCGCGCCCGAGGACAACCGGATCGTCGCTGGCCGCTGGTTCGGCGACACGACTCGGCCCGAGATTTCGATCGAGGCCGGGCTTGCGAAGGTGATCGGCGTGAAGCTCGGCGACGTGCTGCGCTTTGACGTGACCGGCCTCACGATCGAGGCGCCGGTGACGAGCGTGCGCAAGCTCGATTGGGGCTCGTTCAAGGTCAATTTTTTCGTGCTGATGCCGCCGGCTGCGTTGCAGGGCTTTCCGGGGACGTACATCACGAGCTTTCATCTGCCGCCCGAGCACCGTGCGATGCTCGACGGTTTGATTGCCGCGCATCCAAGCGTGACTGCGATCGACATCGGTCCGCTTCTCGCGCAGATCCAGCACGTGCTCGAGCAGGTGATCGGCGCGGTGCAATTCCTCTTCGCCTTCACGCTTGCGGCCGGCGTGCTCGTGCTCTACGCGGCGCTCGCGGGCACGCGCGACGAACGCATGAGAGAATCGGCGATCTTGCGGGCGCTCGGGGCATCGCATCGGCAGGTGCGCGCGGTGCAGGTGGCCGAGTTCGCCGTTGTGGGTGCGCTCGCAGGCCTGATGGCAGCGCTCGGTGCGCAGACGCTCGGCTCGGTTCTCGCGACGCGCGTGTTCGATTTCTATCTCGGCTTCGATCCGTGGCTGCTGCCCGCCGGCATCGCGGCTGGCGTTGCCTGCGCCGGAGTCGGCGGCTGGCTCAGCTTGCGGCGCGTGCTCCAGCGGCCGGCGGGGCAGTCATTGCGCGACGCCTAATCGTCGCCTAATGGTCGCCTGATCGTCGCCGCGCGACGTGTAATTCTCAGACTCATCTATGACCGATTCCACCAATGACGGCGTGCCGTCGCAATCGACGGCGTTTGCCCTCGTAGGCGGCGAGGCGCGCGTGCGCGAACTCGTCAACCGCTTTTACGACCTGATGGACCTCGAACCCGAATTCGCGGGCATCCGGGTGCTGCATCCAACGTCGCTCGATGGCTCTCGCGACAAGCTGTTCTGGTTCCTGTGCGGGTGGCTCGGCGGCCCCAACCATTACACCGAGCGCTTCGGTCATCCGCGGCTGCGCGCGCGGCATCTGCCGTTTGCGATCGCCTCGTCGGAGCGCGACCAGTGGCTGCGCTGCATGGCTTGGGGGATGGAGGATATGGGCTTGCCCGAATCGCTGCGCGAACGCCTTTTGAATGCGTTTTTCGACACCGCCGACTGGATGGTCAACCAGAATCCGCAGGCAACGTGAGCACTGGATGCCGAGCGCGACCTGCGCACCCTCGTTTGGGATGCTGCGCGCGCCGGACGGTCATGCCAAGAACTTCAGCATCCAGCTGCAGGCCGGGACAGCCGGACGGTTTCGGCTCACGCCGATGTATGACGTGATGTCTGCGTATCCGGTCCTCGGCGAAGGGCCGAACCGAGTGGGCCGCCGCAGAGTCTTAAGCTAGCTATGGCGCTGCTGAGTAAGACCGGCACTACCACATGCAAAACATCCAGCGCCGGCACTTCAACAGCTCGGCCAAAAAGGTTGGCTATGGAGAAAACGCCGAGCCATTGCTTCAGGAGCTGGTCGCGCGGACGCCAGAGGTGGTAGCACAGGTGCAAGCGGAGCTGCCGCAAGGCGTTTCGCAGGAGGTGGCCGACAAGGTGCTGGGCGGGCTACTGAGTGCCGGTCGAGCGCTCGATGGGATGCTACAGGCCTGACGTTCACGTATTGTTCCGTATCGAGACAACCCCCAAGGAACCAACCGATGACGACGCAAGCGCTTTTCCGAGATGACGCGTACCTCACCCGCTGCGAGGCGTCGATTGCCGCGATCGGCGAAGACGGCATCATGCTCGACCGAACCGTGTTCTATCCGCTGGGCGGCGGTCAGGCCGGTGATACGGGCGCGCTGCTCCTGTCCGACGGCGCGCGCATCGAGATTGCCGATACGCGAAAGGCGAAGTTCGAGGGTGCCACGCCCGATGACGCCCTGCACGTGCCGGCGCCGGGCCAGGAGGCGCTGTTGGCCAGGCTTCGCACGGGCGAGCCGGTGCTTGCCGAGATCGACTGGGCGCGCCGCTACCGGCACATGCGGCTGCACACGGCGAGTCATCTGATGTGCGTGGTGCTGCCTTATCCCGTCGACGGCTGCAGCATCACGGCCGACTACGCGCGGCTCGATTTTGCGACGGTCGAGCCGATCGAGCGTGAGTTTGTCGAAACGCGGCTTGCGGCGCTCGTCGGCGGCGAGCATCGCGTGGGCACTGAATGGATCACCGACGAGGAGATGGCTGCGCGGCCCGA
>JAXDQB010000469.1:0-2677 GCA_034668065.1 Paraburkholderia sp. | reverse complement strand
ATCGGGTACTGGCGCGCTTGCGCAACCGAACAAGCGATGTCGAGCATCATGTCGTAGTGCGCGTCTTTGTCGTCTATTGCCGTGTGGGCGCGCGCGCCCTTCACGTGTGCGTTCGATAGCGCCGAACCGGCACGCTGTACCACTTTGCGCGATGCAATCGAAGAGTTCCATTCGACGAACAACGAATAGGCCACAGCCGGCAGCGAGCCGAACTCGGCAATTCGCTGCACAAGCATTCGCATCAGAAGATCCGTTGCCGGTAACGGCGGGACCGCCAGCACCGCACTCTCAGACAGGCCGTGAGCCTGGAGATCGGCAAGATAGAGCCGGTCATGGTTCATTTCGGTCTGGACATAGTCGGCCCACTGCCGTGCCGCCGCGTAATCCTCTTGCACCATGGCGGCCAGCGCGAGCGCATCGGTTGCCGCGGTAGAGCGGATGCGGCGGACCGTTTCTATCCGGTGGCGCAGGTAGTAGGAGATATCGAGCTGCTGCTTCTCGTCGACGAGATGCGCGGCACGCGGCACAGAGACGCCGAATAACGACGCCTCCTCGACGAATACACCCTCGACGCTACGGCGAATCGCATCTACGAGTTGTTTAGGATTCCTCATGATAGAGCGCTGTATCCGAGAATGTGATGGGTTGTCGTATGCGTGCTGCCAAGGGGTTGAAAGTCGGCACTGCCGAGGTTACGACGGCCCCTACGATGCGACATCGAAAAAAAAATTCTGCGTCAGTCTGCCGTCGCCGGTGCTTCGGCCAAAACCCCCTAGACGCGCATGGAATTGCCGGCTGTCGAAAATGATGCATCGATTGAACCGCATAGGCACGACCGTCAGTTGATCCCATTTGCTGTCGATGTCGAAGCCATCTGCCTCGAAAGTCTTGAGCAGCGTATCCGGCGCCTTGTTGGTGCGGGCAACGGCTTGACGCCATTCGATCGAATCGAATTCGGGCACATTGTCCCAGCCGATTTCACGATGGCGGTAAAACGCCGTGCCGCCTTCACACTGTTCGGGTTCATTCAAATAGACGATCGCCGCATAGCGCGTCACCATCGAGTCGAAATGAATCCATGTCTTGCGTTCGGGATCGTCTTTCATTCGCTCGAAGATCAGGCGAAACTCGCCCGTTGGCATGCGCCAGTAAATGAGCTTTCGCAACTGCGCGGCGATCAGTTCAAGCCCCACGTGGCTTAACTCGTGCCGGGGCTCGGTCAGATGCCCCTTATAAAACGTCCTTTCCTGGCTCGATTCCATCTCCTTGAACGGTAGCGACAGCGCGTACCGACGTACCAGGTACGGATCGGGATAGAAGTCGTCAAATACGCAAATTCGGAGATTGCTCATAGTGCCACCCATAAAGCGCGGCACCCAATGCAGTGCCGTCGTCGACCACAAATCCGGAGAGGTGAGACACGCTATATGCCCGCGCAAGCGCCGGGTCCATCGTCAGCATGCGCGATTGCGGCGCGAACGGTAGACGCAGTACGCAGTCTGCGACGCTCAGCTTGCGTGGCGCGCGCGCCGTCGGCAGTACAACATCGCAAAACACGATCACGTCGAGATCCACGTATGAGATGCCGGCGCTCGTCAGGCAATAAGCAACACTGCGCTCCGGCATGCTGATGTGGCGTCGCCCAAAGGCAGCAGGCGCGTCGATCTCGGAGTGTCCTGCCAACCACGCTTCGACGATTGCGATCGGACTGCCTCGGTCCCTCAGCAGGCAAGCGGAACGTTGGCGCGAGAGATTGACGCCTAGCGTGTACACCCTCTCCCCCTATTGCGATGGCCGCGTACTGCATCACCGGGCTTGGTCGGCCATGTCCTCATTGCTCGGCACGCCCTAAGCACGAATGGCCTCGTGAGTTTCGATCACCGCGCGGAACACGTTTTGTATCGCCCGCATTCCGGCGCCGCGGTCTGAGAGCAATCGATCGAGCAGTTGCCCTTCGTCATGCTCGAAGGCGTAGCGGATCTTTGCGGATGCTCCATAACGAATCAGGCGCTCGGCAAACTCGGGATCGAACGCTACGATCATGAGCAGTTTTTCCAGTTGCGAAAATGATGGTGTGGCGAGTTCTTTTCCCGCATCTTGCGGCTGGCAAGCAGCCGGAAGATCAGCCGGTGCCGACGAACCCGCTATCGGCACCGGCTGGGCTGCGGAGGCGCGCACGGACCAAGCAGGTTCACTCATCGCGCCCCTCGCCATCGCGTTACTTGACGACGTCCATTGCCACCGGGCCGGCGAGGCTCGGTATATAGACGCGGAATACCTGGCTCGCCGTTCCCGGGTGCTGAGCAGCGAGACCCGCGTAACCGGGTGCTAGGCCCATCATGCCGATGCCGCCGGCACCGTGAGCGGGACCGGCTAGGCCGGGTGCAAATGCGAGGCCTGCCAGCCCCGGAATTTGCCCAGCGAGCCCGTAAGCGAGACCGGCGAGACCGGGCGCGAAGGCCTGGCCTGCCAGGCCCGGAATCTGTCCAGCGAGCCCGTGAGCGAGGCTGGCGAGGCCGGGCGCGAAGGCAAGCCCAGCCAATCCCGGAATCTGCCCAGCGAGCCCGTGAGCGAGACCGGCGAGGCCGGGCGCGAAGGCGTGGCCAGCCAATCCCGGAAACTGCCCAGCGAGCCCATGAGCGAGGCCGGCGAGGCCGGGCGCGAAGGCAAGCCCAGC
>JAXDQB010000468.1:0-5193 GCA_034668065.1 Paraburkholderia sp. | reverse complement strand
GCGAGCCCACGGAATCGGGCCGCGACTGGGCTGGCCCGGTGAATGGCTGTGCTGGCAAATTCTCGATGCTGAAGAGCATGACGACCGGATCTGTGACTCACGCAGAGCGTTCCCGAAGCTACCGGCGCTCTGCGATACCGCTTTGCCCGAAGAAAAACTCTCACGACGTGGTCACGGTTCTTTGATCCCTATTAGCTGATGACGGCCCTCGTAGCCGAACCCAACAGCGAGGAAGTTCACGGTCACGAACCACGATACCTATGCTTTACGCGCGGAGGTTCAGCCATGCGGGTTAAGGAAGTCGTAATCGCTGCGCTTGCCGGGTTCTGCGCGGGTACAACGGGTGCCGCGTTGGCGCAGAAGGCTCCGGCGCCCAGCGAAGCATCAATGGCCAGACCGCCGCAGCCACCCGCGAGTGGCGCGAGCGCGACTAATCCGGACAACATGCCGATCAAGCGATCGACACGGCCGACCAACGATCCAATGTCGCATGCGCCGCCGCCCGCGAGCGGGGCAATTCCGAAGTAGTGTGAAGGCCGCACGACACACGTCGCTCGATTGACGACGCGGACCGCCGCGTCGAAGACCCCTTCGATTTTCGCATCGCAGAGCGCTTGCCGGAGCCTGTGAAGATAAGCACGACGACGCGGATCCGCGTAGTCGGCTGACGCAGAGATCTTTGCCAAGAACGTTGTCCCACTGATTGCCTTCGGGCATGCGCCCAATCAGCGCCATTATGCGGACCTAATGCCGCGCGATCAGGTGCAGCGCTCGCGCCTTTCAACGGCCGGTCGCGCTCGAAGATCGACGGACACGCGATCGACCAATCGATGCATAGGTGCGCACGATCGGAAAAGGTAGCTTTGAATTTTTCTCGACCGGAGTCGCTCTGGCTCAGAACGTGCTCAGGACTGAATCGACCGGATGTGAACACCAATCCAACTGGAGGGAGAAAAATGAAACCGTTACCGCTTCTCGTCGTGACTATCACTGTCATGTCCGCCTGTGCGAACCAGCCCATGCCGCCGGACACCCAATCTGTCGGACAAAGCCAGCAACCTCCCGCCGCAGTCGCGCAATGCATCGCGCAGAAATGGGCGGACCAATCGCAACAGCAAGTCGTCTCGCAGGCGGTCCTGGCGAACAATCAAGCGATGGATATCTATGTGCCTGGCCAGCGGCCTCCGAATGGCGCAGCGGCCGTCGTGCGGCCCGCGTGGACGGCCAACAGCAAGACGTGGGTCGGCTTCCGCGCGACCGGGGGGGCTGGCATTAACGCCACCGGCGATCTCAGTGCCTGCCTCTAGGCCGCGCGCTTCAACGGTGACGCAGACAGGCACGCCCTATTGAAAGGCTCTGTGGCGATTTTTTCGGCAACGAATCCGATCCAAGGTTGCTCCGGATATTCAGTAGTCTGTTGACCTTACCAGCCGAGTACACCATTCGTAATTTGGGTGGCAGGCCGACTTCTTGATTTAACTGCCGGAACTGCGTCCGATGAGGCGAGCTACGTCACGGGTCAAGTGTATGGCGCGACAGGCGGGATGGGGCAGCCACGACGTACACGCACGTGCTTGTTTGGATGTATGAGCCGCTCAGAGCGAAAGTGTCCGTAGTTGCGGGAATCGTACTTCGGCCGCGAACTCAAACTATGACACCGTCTCCGATGCGCAATCGAGCACAAACCGATAGAGACAGTTCGGCACAACGTTTGCGCTGCAATGGGTCCACTCACGCGAACCGGAGCACATGGTGCGACGCCCCAACTCGAGCACCGGATCGCCTTTTGAGGAGTTTCATTATGCTGAGCCCCGAGCAGGCAGCTGCCACACAGAAATCCAACCTGAGCATCCTTTTCGGACTGACTGACAAGGTGATCGAGGGCCTTCAGAACCTGAGCGAGCTGAATTTGCAGGCGCTCAGGTCGACCCTGGCGGAAATCCATGAGCACGCGGTGAAATCAGCTGTCGCGAGGGAGCCACAGCAATGGCTCGCTCTCCAGACTAGTGTGCCCGCACAGATGGCAGAAAAAGCACAGGCGTACGGCCGCCAGCTGTGCGAGATTGCATCGACCACCCAGGCGGAATTTGCGCGGCTCGCGTATGTGCCATTTCAAGCGTACGGCTACGGGGGCCAGACGGTGGTCAGGGAGGCAGCCAAGACCCCGCCCGCTGATCCGCAGAACGCCCTCGCCGCGTGGATTGCCGCCAGCGCTTCTTTTTACGAAACCCTGCAGAAAACCGGTCAACAAACACTCGAAGTCGCCAGAAGCAACTTTGACGTTGCCAACGCCGCTGCTCGGCGCGCCGTCGAGCAGACGCATGGCGCTAGGCGAAACCACTGAAAATCGCCTGGGTTGCACGTGTTCGCCAGTCCCCTTCGCGGTCTGGGCATCCGCGACACGAGCGTGGGCAAGCTTGTCTTTTTTGCACTGAGACCGAACGTTCGGAGCAGCGGAGCAGTGGGTACGTGGACTGCACTGCTCTGCTTAGTCGGCCGGTGCTTGAACACTTTCCCCGTCGGGTTTTATCACACAGACCGCGCGGCGCATGCGGTTACCAACTGCGCGCTTACCATCGAATTCTCGCTAGTGCTTCAAGTGCTTTGATGTGGGACGGTGGTTCTGGGCCGCGCGGCGCGCCGACTTGGTCATCGTCTCGGTTGCGGCTGCCGCGTCACGCGCGCTGCGCTCCGCGATGTCTGAATTCTCCCGGACAGTTTGCCGAATTTGTCCGGAAAACTGTTCGACGCCCTGCGCTGTTGAACCGGAGACCTTTTCCACTTGGTCGGCCCATGCCCGCATCCTTTCATGCTGCGCTCCTATCTGCTCGTGGGTCCATCGAGCTAGTTCCAGCTGGACATTCGAAGCAAGATCTAGCAGTTGGCGCGTGTACGACCCGGCGGTTTGGGGTGAACCCAAGTCCGACGAAAGCTGCTCTGCGACCGTTCCCTCCTGCCTGCGGTCGCTAAGGGCTCCTAAGCTGTCGCGATGAGCCACCGCAACCATCGAACGCATTGCATCGAACGTCATTGCCGTCGTCTTCTCGAACGCTTCGATGCTCTTCGAGGCGAGTCGGAAGAAAAGATCGGCGTTTGCCCTCTGAACGGCCAATAGTGCGGAGTACATAGCGGAACCTCCTCGAGGTTTAACAAGTGCCATTTTCAGCCGCATCCAGGGCACGCAAGGAGGATGCCACGATGCACGGCGCCTGGAGCGACCCAGGCCTCGAGTAAAGGCGTTATTTCAGGTCAACGGCGCGCCACACCGGGCGCGGGCCGGTCGCGCGATCAGAGATCGACGCTGTTTGGAAGTATCACGAGGTCGCGGACGGTCAGGGTTGCGCGGCTGCGTCAGCATGGAAGCACCGCATCGGCAACCTCCCTTCGGCTGCATCAGGCTACCCGAGTCGAGCGCCTCGCGTCCGTCTTCGCTTTCGGCCAGTCGTCGAGTAGTGCCGTTACGTCCAACGCGCCGACGATGCCCGCGAGGAATTGGAGATCGAGAGAGCCCTTTAGCAGCCCAGGGACGGCACTTGGCCCCTACGTGTTCGACGTACAAGCTCGGCGAGCGGATGCGGATCAACAGCTCGGTGCAGTGCCGGAACGGCACTGCGAACCTGACGATAAAGCGCAAGCCGAGCGGAGCGGCCGAGAACTGCAAAGGGCGGATCTCGATGAAGGTTCTAGTGCTGGCCGGCGTTCGGCAGGATCCAGGTTTGCGTTCGCGACTCTCCCGCACTTGGGTGCACACGTAGTGGCGATTGCCCGCTACGTCCTGCTACCTCACCTCTTTCCCCGGCCGGGCTCAGCGCCCATGGTCGGATCGGAGGTTTCCGATGCAGTCCGCGATGCCATGGCCTGCAAGACCTTGATGTCACCCTGCGGCAACTGGACCGCCGCCTGCCCGTCGCCACCATCGACTGCGGGCTGCGGTGATTCGACAAACTCCCAGGCCGGGCCCTCATTCCACGGTCCGCGCGGCGCCTCGTCGCCTTGCGACATGTTGTAATAAACGTTGGTAAATTCGGGCACGCCCGGAAGCTTGCCTTCTGGAAAGTTTGGCTGGATCGAATACAACGCCTTTTCGAAGGACTTCTGATGCGCGAGTTCGCGGGTCATCAGGAAGCCAAGCGCTTCTTTGATGCCGGGATCGTCGGTGATGTTCATCAGGCGCTCGTAGACGATCTTCGCGCGCGCTTCGGCGGCGATGTTCGACCGAAGGTCAGCGGTCGGCTCTCCGATGGTGTCGACATACGCCGCGCTCCATGGCACGCCCGCGGAGTTCGTCAATGCAGGACCTCCGCCGTAGAGAAGTGCGGTTGTGTGCGAGTCATTGCCGCCGCCTGTCATCGAGCGGTACAGCACGGCCTCCTTCTCCCCCGCTTCAGCGAGCTGGCCCTTTGCCCCCCTGTTCAGCATGGCGACGATCGAGCCGACGATTTCAAGGTGACTCAGTTCTTCCGTCGCGATATCGAACAACAGGTCCTTGCGACCTGGATCGTCTTCGCCGACGGCCTGCGTGAAATAGCGGCAGGCTGCTGCGAGTTCGCCCTGCGGACCGCCGAACTGCTCGAGCAGCAGATTGGCGAGGCCTGGGTTGGGCGTCCCTACCCGGACCGTGTACTGCAGGCGTGGGTTGTGCATGAACATGACTTTCTCCATTAAATGGCTCCAGCGATGCCGATGCGGGCGACGCATGCAACGTACGAAACGCCCGTGCCTGCGACCCGATAGGTCGGCCGGGAACCACGAACTGCGCCGGACGCCCACGCGACCGGATAATCGCGTAGCACCCAGACGAGGGGGTCCAGCTCCCATGGCGTTGATGCTCTGGCATAAGCGCGGCGGAAACATGGCTGAAATGTCAATCGCGCAACCTCTGTTCCTGGAACGACTGGATCCGAATGGGAGAAGTGAAAGAGACGCCGAACCGTTGTTGATTGCCAGTCCGGAAGGCGTTTTCCGGCGGCCGCACTGACGTCGGCAGAATTCACCTTCGGAGCGGTAGCGGGTGGCAACCGCCGTGAAGCAACGGACGCCTGATTGAGGCTCCCTCGACGTGCCGCCGGCGTTGTGTCGGCAGCGCCGAACCATTACGTGTTCCGGCTGCTCCGGCGGCGATGGTGCGCAGCGTTTCGGCGGCGATGTTAAACAGCAGCCCTCAGTGACGGTCTTGTTGTACCAGGCGATGGC
>JAXDQB010000467.1:0-5345 GCA_034668065.1 Paraburkholderia sp. | reverse complement strand
GGAACGGCTGTTCTCGATGCAACGTCGCCGAAAATGCGCTTCGAGACCGATGACGATTTGCGTGTCCTCCCCGCCGAATTGTGTGCAGCGTTGACGATGGCACCGGTCCTTGATCGCTACGTCGATTGCCTTGCCGCATGGAACAGCAACGAGTCGGCCCCTCTGTTTTTGAGCCCGGATTCAAGCCCGGAACGCGCCGCACAAGAAACTCCGCTAGCACATTGGTTCATGATCGGCGACGCTGCGTTGTTCAAGCCTGATTCGACGGTGACGAACATCACGATCGAGTTGACCGGAGCGCATCTCGAGGCGGATTGGTTTAAGGACTGGTACTGCTGGCACAACGGCAAGCTATCGCCGTTGACGCCAACCGTCGTCACCGCGGCGAGCGATGGAGGTCGCATGGTCATCGAGCTTGCGTCTTTGCCGCAATCGGACCCAATAACCCTCGCCGATTTACAGAGCGAACTGTGCGAACAGGCGGGGTTTTCGATTGGGGATGCTGATGTCGAGCTCGACCCTGCCGACCCCACCGTGCAGACCCCTTTGCATTGGCTGCTCGTCAAGCCTGCCGATTACATCCGCGTGATGCCGTCGACGAGCGTGGGTTATCTGCCTAAGATTCGAACGCTTGCATGCGCTGTCGAAGCCGAGGATTGCGTACCCCAGCAAGCCGCGTGGAATGGGACGTTGCTCGACCTGACGCCCGGCGCCTATCCGTTCGGTAAAAGGCCCACCGTAGGCGACGCGTTTTATATACGTTCCGATAGCGCGTTCGCGCACCCGAAAGGGGTGGTCACGCTTAATTTCACTCTGTTGAGCAAATTGGAGAACACCGTTGGCACCCTCCTCGACTGGCAGTTTTGGGGCGGCGAACAGAAAGCGTGGATATCCTTCGTCACGGACACGGGGGAAAATCCGTATGGGCTGATTGATACAACAGATCACTTGTCGCAGTCGGGGGCAATTAGCTTCAGGTGCCCGACGATGGCCTTGCCCTTACCAACGGTTGCCGGTAACGCAGGTTATTGGATCCGCGCCATGCTGAAAGGCTATGAGAATCTGAGCGCCTTCAACTTTCAGCCCTTGGCCCCTGCGATCACGGCGATACCCGACACGCTCCTGGCCGGCAGCGATAAGCAGCCCGTGATCGATTACCTCCAGCAGAAAACGGGTGCCAATTTGCTGGCCAATTATAAAAGCGTCCCGCCCACGAATCCGCCTTTCATCGTCTCACTTCGAATCGACTACAGCTATGCCGCAGAGCCCGCTGAAAAGTGGCGGCACAACGCATTCAGGCTGGATTCGTTGAATGCTGTGCCGTGGTGCATGCCCTACCTGCCCTTGCCCGACGAGCCGAGCGCGTTTTACCTGGGCTTCACGCCCCAGGATTTCACGACTTATTGTTTGAATGAGAGACTCAGCCTCTACTTCGATATCGATGGCGTCCATATGGGCGAGCGCATTGCGCAATCGTGGCAATGGCTCAACGTTGTCGAGCAGCAAGGGGGCGACTCGCTCACGCAGCAATGGCAATCGCTCGTGGTCGTGGACGATAGCGCAGGCTTTCTGAGAGGCGGCCGAGTGTCCTTTACCGTGCCTGCTTCGATGCAGCCCTCCATCCTGTTCTCAAGGCGCGCGTACTGGTTTCGCGTACTCGGCGGCCGTCCGGCAAAGCGCGCGATTGCCGCAGGCGTCTACCCGAACACGACGGGCGCGTACAACCTCACGACGTACACGGGAGTCGTCATCGGGTCGAGCACCGGTGTGCCGGATCAGACCTTTTTGTTGCCCTATGCCGATGTGCATGAGATACAGCCGGGCGAGACAAGCGACGAGCGCAACGTCGGAGCACAGCCTGAGATCGAGTTGCAGGTGCTCGAGCCTTCAGCGCTCGAAAGCAAGCTCGGTCCCGAGTTGGCCGATCAGCCGGTACCGGTAACCTGGAAGCGCGTCGACAGCTTTGCCGGTTGTGATTCTATGTCTCGCGTATTCACGCTCGAAGGCCGAAGTGGCGCGATCGCTTTCGGCAATGGCGTTTCCGGCATGATCCCGCCTGAAGGCTCACACAACATCGTCGCGCAGTGTTTCAAGGCGACGCATGGAAAGAATGGCAACGTCGACGCAGGATCGATCCGCTTGCTCTTTGACGGGATCGATGGAATAGCCGGTGTGACCAATGTCACTAAAGCAGCGGGCGGTGCGGACGGCGACACGGTCGCGGATATGGTACGGCGCGGCCCCGGACTGCTTCGCGCAAATGACCGGGTCATTACGCGGGGCGATCTCGAAATTATTGCGGAGGCGGCGAGTGCCCGTGTTTGTCGTGCCTCAGCCATCGAATACACAGTCGACTCCGTCGCCAAGGGGGAGTCTCTGGCTTGCGATAAGGCGGCAGTCCAGAGCTTGCCGCAGATGGAACTCGTCGTTCTTCCCATGTCCGATTACGATGATCTGCGGACGGCACCGTCGTTCCTCGAAGACGTATTGACATATTTGAAGGCTCGCTGTCCCGTTCATCTATTACGTCGGATCACGCTTCGAACGCCCGTATTGCAGCCCATCGATGTTGCACTGGTAATCAGTACAACGGAACCGCCGCCCAAATGGAAGACGTTGCAAAGCGACATTGGGAGCCGGCTCGCGGGTTTTCTTCATCCGGTCACGGGCGGGCCGAACGCAAAGGGATGGCCGTTCGGGCAGCCTGTACCGTGTTCGTTGGTCCTCGAATTCCTTCGCGGCTTGGCGGCTCTCGGAGTGACGGAGGTGGGGTATCTCGCGCTTTGCGGCCAGCTCTACCAAGTTAAGCTTGCTGCGGACTCGGTGCCCTGCGCAGGCACGATCGATATCCAGGTTAAGGCGGCTTGACATGTCATTCACACTTCCTCGGCTCGATACGGTTGCCGCCCCGGATTTGTTGGCGGAGCTTATACGGCGCATTCCGCAGGTTTCGTCGAAATGGACGGATTACAACGAATCGGATCCGGGCATCACGATATTGGAGATGCTGACGTGGATTGTCGAGGCGACCGCTTACCAAGCCAATGCCGTGCCGTTCGAGGCGTACCGCAATATGTTGCGGATGGTGCTGGGCTTGGCCTTCTCCACCGATTCGAGGCCGTATGCTGTGCCTGCTACGCAGGGATTGGATCTCGCTTATTACAAGTTGCAGGAAGCATTGGCCGTGGTCGAGCAAGGAGCATTGCGTGACTACGATACGTTGCAGCAGCTGACTTACCGCTTTCGCGACGATCCCTATGTGGCATCGACAACCGGGGACCTCGAAGCGCTGGCGCTGGAGACGAACCACTATATCGAGTTCTGGAATAAGCAGCATCCGGAGCGAGTTATCGCGCTGCGCGTCGCGAGGGCTTACGTAATATATGGCGATGATGCGGTTGATCTTTACGTGCTCGAACAGAATGCCGACCCGGCGTCGTCTTACGAGTACTTGGACGAACACCTGCCTGAGTCCCAGTCTGCCACCCAGTCACGTGTGATGGTGGCATACGATCGATACAGGGATCCTGCTAAATATGATCTCCTGGCATTGCGCAAGGCTGTGTGGAACTATGTAACGCCCCGTGCAATGCTGGGTAGCCCGATATCTGTGCATAGCGTGAATCGTCACCGGTACATCGTGACCTGTAACATTCGATGCTTGCCGCGCGAAAATCCGACCGACGTAGCGGATGCCGTGGCCAAAGCTATCGTCGCGTGGTTAGAGCCGTACTCCGCGGGCGAGACCGGAGCGGGGTGGCGCTATGGTGCCGCTGCTCCTCAGACTTCTGTACTGCCGGCCCTGTCGCAGGTTCAAGGAGTCGCTCTTGTCGAAGACTTGCAGGTGAAGGAAGTGTCGTTGCCGCAAGACTCGGGCGTCGGTCCCGCCATTCAGAAATTGAGCTCGGCGCGCCTGGGGCTACCGCAGCTCGAGCAAGTCATGGTGTTCGCTGTGGAGGCCGACTCGTGACCAACCAACAAAATTCGCCATCGAAATATCTGGCATACCTTCCGGCGTTTTACAGCAGGCCCCAGCCGGACGACCCAAGCCTATTTATCGGCCGGTATCTGAAGATTTTCGAGAAGCTGCTGTCCGGCATTGATGATTGGCAAACGGGTGATTCGTTTGTCAAAGCAAGGAAGGGCATTCGCGAGCTGTTAGCCACTGAGACGATCGGGGATTTCTTTCATCCGCGGCTGAGCTATCTGTTCCATTTGTTTGCGGACGATGCGGCCGCTCTTGACCAGTTCATACCTCCGTTTCCCATTGAGGACAAGACGCTCAAGGGTGAAGTCAAGAACGAACTCGAGCAAAGGTTGCAGACTCTGGGGGCGTATGTCGGGCAGACGGACGATCAGATAGCACAATGGTTACGCGACTTTCTGGATTGGCTCGCCAGTACTGTTGGTCTGGCGGTCGATAAAAAGTGGACTGTCGATCAAAGACGATTTGTCATCGCGCAGATTCTGCCGTTATATCGGGCGCGCGGCACGGTCCGGGGGATTGAATGGCTGCTCAATGTCTGGTTTGGTCTGGATAAGGATGCGCCCGTGGTTGGCCCGCCGCCCAGCGGAATTCGCTTGTTGGAGATAACTGTTGAGAATCCGCCGTTTCCGTTGATTGGGGTCCGTGACAATGAAACGGACAATGAAGCGTATCGCATACAGGATACGTACTTTCCGGGCATGCCGGCCGTTTGCGATACGGCATGCTGGGATCCATTTTGCGGAATCGACTCGTACCAAGGCTACGTAGGTTCGTTTTTCAGGGTCACGCTGCGACTAGGTACGGGTTCCGAGACGCCGGCCAAGGCCTTGTTGTTACTTGGCACCGAAGACGGCGGGCAAAGTCTGAGTGCGATCGAAAGCAAACTGGAGAACCTATTGGAAGAGTTCAAGCCAGCGCTGACACGGTATGAAGTACGCACCATCCCTTCTTTTCGGTTAGGTGCGGGCGGACTTTCCACTGCTGCACCATTACTCAGTCAACTGCAAGGAGATGTCATGAGTGACCACGTTTTTTCAAGCAAGCCGACACGCTTGAAATACCAGCCCGGCATGAGCCTGACCGCTGACCATATGCAGCTAGAGCAGCAGTATTTGCTCGATAAGCTGCAGGCCCTCAGTCAGCTCTTGATGACGCCAGGGGTTCTCGGGGGGGCTGCGAGCCTTGCTGTTCAGCGCGACGAAACAGACCGGACGTGGATTTACGTTCAAGCCGGTCGCGCGATCGACCAAGAGGGGCGTCTTTTGCAGTATGCGGGGCGCGATCCGGTGAAGGTGAAAGTCGGTCCGCGATCGACTGATTCCAGCGAGGACTCGTGCTACATGTACGCTGCCTACGA
>JAXDQB010000466.1:0-3363 GCA_034668065.1 Paraburkholderia sp. | reverse complement strand
GCTGCTCGAAAGTAAAGGCATTATCGAAAGCCGTCCCCAATCCGGCTACTTCGTTCGTCTTACGCCGGATGGCGCGGGCAGCAAGATGGCGAACGAACTGCTGACTTCGAAGCCGATTGCGGTGTCGGCGCAGGTGGACGTCAGCCAGCTCGTGTTATCCACGCTGCGCTCGATCGGCGCCGAGTCAGCGGTACCGCTAGGCTCGCCCTACCCCGACCCGAAACTCTTCCCCTCGGACAAAATCAGCCGCTACGCGTACGGCATTGCGCGCCGCAAGACGCAATGGGGCGTGGCCGACGAGCTACCGCCGGGGAACCCGCAATTGATCAGGCAAATTGCACGGCGGTACCTTGAAAACGGCGTGTCGGTTGACCCCAACGAGATCGTCGTGACAGTTGGCGCTACCGAGGCCATTAATCTTTGCTTGCAGGCGGCCGCGAAGCCGGGCGACACAGTGGCCGTCGAGTCGCCGACGTTCTATGCAATGCTGCACGCGATCGAGCGGATGGGAATGCGCGCGATCGAAGTTCCGACGCATCCCCGTGAAGGGATCGACCTCGGCGCGCTTGCACGCCTCCTCCATACGGAGCGCATCGCCGCCTGCATGGTAATGCCGAACTTCCAGAATCCACTCGGTTTTCAGATGCCCGATGAGAAGAAGCGCGAACTTGTCGAACTGCTCGAGCGGCACGATGTGCCGGCCATCGAAAGCGATGTCTACAACGAACTGTACTTTGGAGACTCGCATCCCGTTCCGCTCAAGGCCTACGATACGAAAGGGCTCATACTGCACTGCGCGTCGTTTTCGAAGAGCCTGACGTCTGCGTATCGGATCGGCTGGGCGGTTCCCGGGCGATACCGGGATCAGGTTGAAAAGTTGAAGTTTCTCAACACGCTGACGACGCCGTCGATTCCGCAACTCGCGATCGCCGAATATCTCGAGCATGACGGCTACGAGCACCACTTGCGCCGTGTGAGAAAGGCGTATGAGCAGCAGGCAAAGCTCATGGCCGCGACCGTGAAGCGATTTTTCCCCGACGGCACGCGCACGTCGCAGCCCATGGGCGGGTATGTGCTGTGGGTTGAGTTGCCGCCCCACGTGGACTCGATGAAGCTCTACGAACGGGCGCTCGAGCAAGGCATTACGATTGGACCGGGCTATATGTTTTCCGCGACGAACAGCTATAAAAATTTCATTCGACTCAACTATAGCTATGCGTGGTCGCCAAAAATCGAAAAGGCACTGATCACAATCGGCAGGCTTGCCGCGTGCATTCCCTAAGCGTCCACGGGAAGCGGTCAGTGGTGCCAGTCATCATGGCACCATGCATGTGAAGGCGCATCGATGCGTCAAAAGCCGCATGCTGAGCGGACGCCCGGGCTCCTCCGCAATGCGACGGCTCGCAATTCATCGAGACGGCCGAAAACGACTGAACCGGAAGGCTCAAGACCAGCATTACGATGAGGAAAAGTTTGCGCCAGGAAGACATAGTTGTTTCAAAGTCTAACACGCAGCTGGAAGCTTCAGAGGGGAAAGGTTAAGGGTGCCTGCGAAACTTGGCCGCACGCGCAATTCGGGCAATACGCGACAATGCGAAAGTTGAGACGGCTCTTCAATGAACAGAGGACACGTGCAGACTGATTCCACCGAGCGCCACAATACGCTCCGTCAAATCCCGCGCGGTATTTGGATGCTGGGCGTCGTGAGCATGTTCATGGACATTTCGTCGGAGATCGTCCACAGCCTTTTGCCGATGTTCCTCGTGACCACTCTCGGTGCGAGCGCCATGATCATTGGCCTGATTGAAGGCGTCGCCGAGGCGACGGGGCTGATTGTGAAGGTGTTTTCCGGCGCGCTGAGTGACTACCTCGGCAACCGCAAGTGGCTCGCTGTGACTGGGTATGGCCTGGGTACGCTGAGCAAACCGCTATTTGCGCTCGCGCCCACGGCCGGCTTCGTGCTGAGCGCGCGGGTGGTCGACCGCATCGGCAAGGGCATTCGAGGTGCGCCCCGCGACGCGCTTGTTGCTGACATCGCCCCTGCACATCTGCGTGGTGCAGCTTATGGCCTTCGCCAATCACTCGACACGGTCGGCGCGTTTCTTGGACCTCTGCTTGCCGTTGGTTTGATGCTGATGTGGGCCAACGACTTCCGTCGGGTGTTCTGGGTGGCTATGGTGCCGGGGCTCGTTGCCGTTGCATTGCTGGCTCTCGGTATCAGGGAACCGGCACGGCTGCTCGAAGCGAAACGCGTCAACCCGATCACACGCGGCAACCTCAAGAAACTCTCCCGTGGATACTGGTGGGTGGTTGGCGTGGGTGCTGTCTTCACGCTCGCGAGGTTCAGCGAAGCATTCCTTGTACTGCGCGCGATGCAAGCCGGTGTCCCGATGGCGCTGGTGCCCCTCGTCATGGTTACGATGAATGTCGTGTATGCGCTGTCAGCGTATCCGTTTGGAAAACTGGCCGACTCGATGAGCCACACGAAGCTCCTGTCTGCGGGCCTCGTCGTGCTCATCGCGTCTGACATCGTGCTCGCTCATGGCAGTTCGTGCCCGCTCGTAATAATCGGGGTGGCCCTTTGGGGGCTGCATATGGGGCTGACACAAGGCCTGCTGTCGACCATGATTGCGCAATCGGCGCCGGTCGAACTGAAGGGCACCGCATTCGGCTTCTTCAACCTGATGAGCGGACTGGCGATGCTAGTTGCGAGTGTCGTGGCAGGCGAACTCTGGGACCGCTTTGGAGCAAGTGCGACGTTTTACGCAGGAGCTGGATTCTGCATCGCAACGCTGATTGCGCTGGCGATCAGTACCAAGGCCCTGAGAGAGAAAGCATGAGTCCTGGACTCCAAAGGCGAGACGGAGCCAAAGCGCTTTAGTCGGGGGCTAAATGCTTTCCCTCGCGTGCTAACGGCGCATCGGGTCTATCAGGAGAAAATGACACGAATTCTGTCGACCCGACCGCCGATCCGGCCTCTAATCTGCGAAATGATGGACTGACCCGTCCACTTCCACTCATTAAGGCCAAGAATCGGATGTCGAAGACTGCGCGCCAGCAGGGCAACGGCGAGCCCGTTACCCCCGCTGCGCCTACGCTGGCTGGATGTTCGCGGCCTGTTTCCCCTTTGGCCCCTGCTTCACCTCAAACGTTACCTTCTGGCCTTCCTGCAACGACTTGAAACCGCTTCCCTGGACTTCGGAAAAATGCGCAAACATGTCCTCGCCGCCGTCATCGGGCGTAATAAAGCCAAAACCCTTCGCATCATTGAACCACTTCACTGTACCTGTTGACATTTTTTCTTCCAATAAGCTGTATTGAAAATACGCGCCCGGTGCTGCGACGCATCCGTGCCCCAACTTT
>JAXDQB010000465.1:0-3206 GCA_034668065.1 Paraburkholderia sp. | reverse complement strand
GCGGTGCAGATGCGGCGCCGTACTTTCGCATCTTCAATCCAGTGCTGCAGGGCCAGAAGTTCGACCCGCAGGGCGACTACGTGCGGCGCTGGGTGCCCGACCTCGCGCGCTTGCCCGGAGCGTCGATCCACGCGCCATGGCTCGTGCGGCCCCCGGGGCTGACTGCCGCATCGGTTCGGCTCGGACGCGACTATCCGCTACCGGTGGTGTCCCACCAGCACGCGCGCATGCGGGCGCTCGCAGCAATGGAAGAGCTGCGCAAGGCCGCCAATCGCCGTTGAGTAACTGCCCCAGCCCACGCGGCAGGCATACAGCAGCGTTGCGTGTCGATGCATGGTTCGCCATTGCGGCGGCGCTCAGGCCGCCCGGGGCCCCGCGCAATCGTGCGAAAGAGCGGTCCCTGCGGCTCGGTCGTGATCGGGGTCTGCCTAAGTGCGCAAGACGGTGATCTCCGTCGATGCTCGTGCGTGCTGCGGTGGGTGGCTTGCCGGCTGACGGCTCAGTCGTTCGCCTTTTGCCTTTTCGGGCTGCGCTTACCGTTGACCTGGGGCTTATTTTCATCGGCAGCTTCCTCGAAGCGCCGCATGGCCTCCGCGACTTCGTCCTTTAAGCGGACAAGCGCGGCACGTTCAGGTGCCGGCGGCTGCAACGTCGTCCAAAGAAGCTCGACGAGCCGCTCGGAGGTGGTATCGATATCAGTGTTGCGATGCGCGAGCGTCGCATCCCACAGCACGTGCTCCATCGGACCAAACACCATTGAGCGCATGAGGCGAAGCGGGACATCAATACGAATCTGTCCTTTCTGCTGTCCTTGTGCCAGCACGCGCATGAGTGGCGCCGTATAGCGGCGTTGCAGGGCCGTCAGTTCGTCGCTGAGCGCATGCTGCTTCGCCCGCCCCTCGGATAGCACGAGCGAGCAAAGCCCCGTGCCGTGGACAAGCATGAGCCGCAGGTGAGTGCGCACGATGTATGCAAACTGCTGGCGGATGCTGCCGTCGCGCGGCAGGCCCGTCTCGACGGCTGCGATAATTTCGTCGTACCAATCGGCGATCACCCGCGCGCAGAGCTCTCGCTTACCGCGGAAGTAGCTGAAGACGGTTGCTTCGGAAATCCCCAAACGCTGTGCGATCTCCGCCGTGGTTGCGTGTTCGTAGCCCTTCTCGGAAAAGACCTCGCGCCCGGTTTGAAGGATGTCCTTCACGCGCTGCTGCGACTTGCGCCCTCCCGGTTGGCGGCGGGTTACGTTGGCTTCGGCCTTCAATTCGTCCATGGTATGAGTGATATTCAGATTTAAGTCTCGCTAGCCGGTGCGAGCGATCAACGATCGCAGTATAAATATGGAGCATATGCGTCGCTATAAAAAAGTGAGTATCACTCAGAAAAAACGATTGACGCATGCATAAATCTGGCGTGAAATGCGCGGTGACCTAGCGTGCGAAGCCCGCACCCGAAGATGGCGGCCAGCCGGTCGCCTTCCTTGTTCTAGGAGGAGACATGATGAGCAACGTGCCTGGATTGCAATTTGCGCTCGGCGAAGATATCGACATGCTGCGCGACACAGTGGCGCGTTTCGCGCAGCAGGAGATTGCGCCGCGCGCCACCGCGATCGACCGAGACGACCAGTTCCCGATGGACTTGTGGCGAAAGTTCGGCGAGCTCGGCGTGCTCGGCATGACGGTTACCGAGGAGTACGGCGGCGCGAACATGGGCTATACCGCGCATATGGTTGCGATGGAGGAAATCTCGCGCGCGTCGGCCTCGGTCGGCCTTTCGTACGGCGCGCATTCGAACCTGTGCATCAATCAGATTCATCGCAACGGCAACGAGGCGCAAAAGCGCAGGTACCTGCCGAAGCTCGTCTCAGGCGAGCATGTGGGCGCGTTGGCGATGAGCGAATCCAACGCCGGGTCCGATGTGGTGAGTATGAAGCTGCGCGCCGACAAGCGCGGCGATCGCTATGTGCTCAACGGCACGAAAATGTGGATCACGAACGGCCCCGATTGCGACACGCTCGTCGTCTATGCCAAGACGGACCCGCAAGCCGGTGCACGCGGCATCACCGCATTCATCGTTGAAAAAGGCATGAAGGGCTTTTCCGTTGCACAAAAGCTCGACAAGCTGGGCATGCGCGGCTCGCACACGGGCGAGCTGGTGTTCATCGACGTCGAGGTTCCCGAAGAGAATATTCTCGGCAGTCTGAACGGCGGCGTGAACGTGCTGATGAGCGGGCTCGACTATGAGCGCGCAGTGCTCGCCGGCGGCCCGACAGGCATCATGCTGGCGTGCATGGACGCCGTGGTCCCTTACATTCACGAGCGCAAACAGTTCGGGCAGGCCATCGGCGAATTTCAGCTGATTCAGGGCAAGGTCGCGGATATGTATACGACGCTTCAGGCATGCCGCGCCTACCTCTATGCGGTTGGTCGGCAACTCGACACGCTCGGCAAGGAGCACGTGCGCGAGGCGCGCAAGGACTGTGCGGGTGTCATCCTCTATACGGCCGAAAAGGCTACCTGGATGGCCGGCGAAGCGATTCAGATTCTCGGTGGTAACGGCTACGTCAACGAATATCCGGTCGGTCGACTCTGGCGCGACGCGAAACTCTACGAAATCGGCGCCGGCACAAGCGAAATCCGCCGCATGCTGATCGGTCGCGAGCTGTTCGCGCAAACCGCTTAAGGGGTCGCGCCGCACTTGAAGCACTTGAAGCACTTCGATTCATTCAGTACACCGAACCACAACGCCGCGAGACGGAGTCCCTGCTCATGCCGCCGATCGAAAGCAAGCTCAATCCTCGTTCCGAAGAATTTCGCGCGAATGCCGCCGCGTTGGAAGCGCTTGTGGCAGATCTGCGTGCCAAGGTTGCGCATCTCGCTCTCGGCGGCGGGCAGGCCGCGCGCGACAAGCACGTGTCGCGCGGCAAGCTGTTGCCGCGTGAGCGCATCGCACAACTGCTTGACCCCGGTACGCCGTTTCTCGAGTTTTCTCAGCTTGCCGCCGCGGGCATGTACCATGACGCGGCGCCCGGCGCGGGCATCATCACCGGAATCGGGCGCATTGCCGGTCAGGAGTGCGTCATCGTCTGCAACGATGCGACGGTCAAGGGCGGTACCTACTACCCGGTGACGGTGAAAAAGCACGTACGGGCCCAGGAGATTGCGGCGGAGAATCGTTTGCCCTGCGTGTATCTGGTCGATTCGGGGGGC
>JAXDQB010000464.1:0-7861 GCA_034668065.1 Paraburkholderia sp. | reverse complement strand
GCCTTCGTGAGCTGGTCGGCGACGCCGCTCGAGACACGCTGCGAAATCGTGCGCCGCTTCGCCGTGCTGCTGGGCGAGCGCAAGGAAACTTTCGCGCATGCGATCGGCCGCGAGACCGGCAAGCCGCTTTGGGAAGCGCGCACGGAAGTGGTGTCGATGGCGGCCAAGGTCGATATTTCGATCTCGGCCTATCACGAGCGCACGGGCGAAAGGCGCACGCCAATGGCCGACGGCTTCGCCGTCCTGCGGCATCGGCCGCATGGCGTCGTGGCCGTCTTCGGGCCGTACAACTTTCCCGGCCACTTGCCGAACGGACATATCGTGCCGGCGCTGATCGCCGGCAACACCGTCGTTTTCAAGCCCTCGGAGCTTGCGCCCGCGGTGGCGCAAGCGACGGTCGAGGCCTGGCGCGATGCCGGGTTGCCGGCCGGCGTGCTGAACCTTGTGCAGGGAGAGCAGAACACGGGGATGGCGCTTGCCAACCACCGCCAGATCGACGGCCTGTTCTTCACGGGCAGTTCAGGCACCGGCACGCTGCTGCACAAGCGGTTTGGCGGACGGCCGGAAATTGTGCTCGCGCTCGAGATGGGCGGCAACAATCCGCTGGTCGTCGCCGAAGTGGCGGACGTCGATGCGGCCGTGCATCACACGATTCAGTCGGCCTACCTGTCGGCCGGGCAGCGCTGCACTTGCGCGCGTCGCATCTTCGTGCCGCGCAGCGCATTCGGCGATCGCTTTCTCGCGCGTCTCATCGAGGTGAGCTCGCGTATCGCGTACGGTCCTTACGACGCCGAGCCGCAGCCGTTCATGGGCGCAGTGGTGTCGGCGCGCGCCGCTGCGCGTCTTGTCGCCGCGCAGGAGCGGCTCGTCGCGGCCGGGGCGCGGGCGCTCTTGCAGATGGAGCAGGGCGATGCGAACCTCGGGTTCGTCAGCCCCGCGATCCTCGATGTGAGCGGCGTGCGGGACCTCCCCGACGAGGAGCACTTCGGCCCGCTCGCGCAGGTCATCCGCTATGCGAGTTTCGACGAGGCCATCGAGCGCGCCAACGATACGGCGTATGGTCTTTCCGCAGGACTCCTCGCCGACGATGAAGCCGCCTGGGCACAATTTCGTCGCATGATTCGCGCCGGCATCGTGAACTGGAACAGGCCGACGAACGGCGCGTCGTCGGCGGCGCCGTTCGGCGGCACCGGACGTTCGGGCAATCATCGCCCGAGCGCCTATTACGCGGCCGATTACTGCGCCTATCCGATGGCCTCCGTCGAGAGCGCGCAATTGCAGATGCCGGCAAGCGTGCCGCCGGGCCTGCATTTCTGACACACCCCGGGAAGACGAAGGATCGACGATGCAAGCAAGGGAAGCCAATTTCGACGGACTCGTGGGTCCGACGCACAACTATGCGGGGCTGTCACTCGGCAACGTTGCGTCGCAGACGAACGAGAAATCGATCGCCAATCCGTTGGCGGCGGCCAAGCAAGGCCTGCGCAAGATGAAGCAACTTGCCGATCTCGGCTTCGTGCAGGGTGTGATGCCGCCGCAGGAGCGGCCGTCGCTGCGCCTTTTGCGGGAGCTTGGATTCTCCGGGACCGACGCGCGCGTGATCGAACGCGCCGCCAACGATGCGCCGGAAATCCTCGCCGCGGCGAGCTCGGCATCGGCGATGTGGACGGCCAATGCGGCGACGGTCAGCCCCTCCGCGGATACCGGAGACGGCCGCGTGCATTTCACGCCGGCCAATCTGACGAGCAAGCTACATCGCGCGATCGAGCATGAGGCGACGCGCCGCACGCTCGCGGCGATCTTCACGAATGAGCGGCATTTCGCCGTGCATGAGGCACTGCCCGGCACGTCCGCGCTCGGCGACGAGGGCGCGGCGAACCACACGCGCTTTTGCGCCGAGTATGGCCGGCCCGGCGTCGAGTTTTTCGTCTATGGACGCAGCGAGTATCGGCGCGGGCCGCAGCCGCACGCCTATCCGGCGCGCCAGACCTTCGAGGCGAGCCGGGCCGTCGCGCAGCGCCATGGCCTGCGTGGCGATGCGCTCGTCTTTGCGCAGCAGAATCCCGAGGTCATCGACGCGGGCGTCTTTCACAACGACGTCATCGCCGTCGGCAATCGCGAAACCCTCTTGTGTCATGAGTGCGCGTTTGTCGAGCAAGCGGCCATCTACGATCGGTTGCGTGCTCAACTATCGGCGCACGGCGCGCGGTTCAACGTGATCGAGGTGCCGGCTGCCCGTGTGAGCGTGGCCGACGCCGTCTCTTCGTATCTTTTCAACAGCCAGCTGCTGACGCGGCCTGACGGCCGCGACGTGCTCGTCGTTCCGCGCGAGTGCCGCGAAAATCCGCGCGTTGGTGCGTATCTCGACGACCTGGCGGGCGGCGGCGGACCGATCAGCGAAGTGCTCGTCTTCGATCTGCGGGAGAGCATGAAAAACGGCGGCGGCCCCGCCTGCCTGCGCTTGCGCGTAGTGCTGAGCGACGAGGAGCGCGCGGCCGTGACGCCGGGCGTGTGGATCGACGACGCGCTTTTCGCGCGGCTCGACGCATGGATCGGGAAACACTATCGCGACCGGCTCGCGCCCGAGGACTTGGCAGACCCGAAGCTGCTTGTCGAATCGCGCACTGCACTCGACGAGCTTACGCAGATTCTGGGCCTCGGGTCGCTCTATGACTTCCAGCGCTGAGCGGCCTCTGCCGCCGATGCTCGCGGATTTCCTCGGCTTTTCGCTGGCTGGGGCGCGGCCCGATGCCACGCAGGCTAAGGGCGAATGCGCGGCGGGCCTGCGCTATGCGTGGCTGGGCGACGGCGTGTTGCTGTTCGAGCCGTCGTGCACGGATGAGCCGGGACGCGCGGATGGCACTGTGGTGCCCATGACCGCGGCCGTGACCATGGGCCCGAGTGTGCTGCTTTCATCAGGCGTGCATGGCGACGAGACGGCGCCGATCGAGCTCTTGTCGCGGCTTGTCGCGGATCTCGCAAGCGGGGCATTGCCACTCGCGTGCCGGTTGCTTGTGGTGCTTGGCAATCTCGAAGCCATGCGCGCGGGGTGCCGTTATGTCGACGACGATTTGAACCGGCTCTTCTGCGGCTGGCATGCGCAGCTTCCGGCAAGCCGTGAGGCGCCGCGTGCGGCAGCGCTCGAGGCCGTTGCCGCGCAGTTCTTCGGTCAAAGCCAAATTGAGGGCGCCGCGTGGCACACGCGCTGGCACATCGACATGCATACGGCGATTCGCGCTTCCGTTTTCGAGCAGTTCGCATTGCTGCCGCATACGGGCGATGCGCCGCCTAAGGCGATGTTCGATTGGCTGGCGCAGGCGCGCATGTCCGCTGTGCTGCTGCATACGTCGAAGGGGAACACTTATACGCAGTACACCGCCGAAACGTTCGGTGCGAGGGCCTGCACGCTCGAGCTCGGCAAGGTGCGTCCCTTCGGGCAGAACGATCTCGTGCGCTTCGCTGCTGCAGACCAAGCGGTGCGCGCGTTGGTCTGCGGTGCGAGGAATGGCGGCGAAGGCGGCGAAGGCGGCGAAGGCGGCGAAGGCGATGAATCACCGCTGCCGCGCGTGTTCACCGTCGTCGATCAAATCACAAAACGCAGCGAGGCCTTCGAGCTGCACCTCGCCGTGGACACCCCCAACTTCACGCCGTTCGCCAAGGGTACGCTGCTTGCCACCGACGGCGAATACCGCTATGTGGTCTCGCGCGAGGAGGAGCGCATCGTCTTCCCGAATCCGGGCGTGAAGCCCGGCTTGCGGGCCGCACTGATGGTGATCGAAACGAAGCAGGTCATGACTGCAGCCAAATCGCTGCGCGCACTGCGCCTTGATTCGTGATTTTGACGAGTTCTGTATCAGGCAATGGCGTAAAGTAGGTATCCCGCGCGTGGTGCGCGGGGCTGTGACGCGAGCTGCACGGCACTATCGGCGGCCTGCGAACTGCGATTCGTCCACCATCAATAAAAGGAGCGAGTGCAATGAGCAATCCCGTGCGCCATGATCCGTTCTCGATGGAATCGATTCCGGATCTTTTTCAAGGTTTCTTTCGGCCGATGCGTTCGCTGGCGAACGTTACCGGCGATCTCCCTTTGTCGGACGTGAAGATCGACGTGAGCGAAAGCGATACCTCTTACTCGGTAAAAGCCGAATTGCCTGGCATCGATAAGAAGGACATAGACGTGAAGATCGACGGCAACGTCGTCTCCATCACGGCCAAGGCGGAACGCAACAAGGAGTTGAAAGAAGGCGAGCGATTGATTCGCAGCGAGAGCTATACCGGCATGATCAGCCGTTCATTCTCGCTCGAATCCGACATCGACGAAAAGGCCGCGACTGCGCAGTATCAGGACGGCGTGCTGTCGCTCACGCTGCCGAAAAAAACGACGGCTGCCCGCAAGCATCTGCAAATCAACTGACGGTTCGAGCCGATCCGGCGGCGCCTTTTAAATGCCAAAGCCGGGGTGGCCATCGCAGCCGCCACGATGCGACCGGGGGACCGTTGCCGGCCGGTCGGTCGTATTGCGACGCCCCTGACGGTGCGCTTATAGCGCCGCCGGAACCGCGTGCCACTCTACGGGGCAGCTCGCGACGTACGGACAGTACTGCTGGTAAGAAAGTGCAGTAATACCAATACGAGGCGCCGGCCGTCGGGGCAGCGACGACGGCCGGCGCGAACGGGCTCTCAGCGAGTTCTCCCGCAAATTCCTGAATTTACCGCTTCTGGCTGTCCAAGGGCGCCGTGTGCCGCAGCGGGCTGTCAAAGCGTTTCGACCTCGCGCGTCGGCGCGTGCGCGAAGAAGCGGCCGAGCTCGCGGGCCAGCTCGTTGAGCGCACTCATTTCGGTTTGCGAGATCTTGCGCGGCGCCTGCGCTTGCAGCCAATCGCCGTAGATCAGTGCGACCGTCGACTGGTGCGCGACGACGGGCAGCAGCACGAACGCCCGTGCATCGGCGAACGCGGCCCGAAACCAGCCCGGCAGCCGTGCGACCATTTTGGGATCGCCCGCGTTCTCGATGAAGATGCCCACAGAGTTCGCGATTGCGAGATGGAAGACATCGGGCTCGAATGCCTCATTAAATCGTAGTGTCGGCAACACGCGCTCAACGTCGCGTCCAAAGCCTAGCCGGGCCTTGAAGAGGCCCGAGGCCTGACGCACGAAAACGACCGTGCGCGCGAAGCCGAGGCCGGCGAGCACGGTTTCGGAGGCGAGCGCGAGCACCGGGGCGAGCGCGTTCTCTGCAGGGAGAACACGCAGGTCCTCGACGCCTGCGGCGATGCGTGCTTCGGCGGTCACGGTGGCTCGCACGATCGCGTCCGCGTTCGCGCGCAGTTCGACGATTTCGCGCATCACGCCTTCGCCGGCTTCTTCGCGCGCGAGTGCGGCGCTCATGTCGACGAGTGCTTCGGGCTCGATCGCGAGCTCGGCACTGTAGCGTCGCGCAAGCTCCGCAAGGCGCATTTCGACGGTGCGCGCGGCCGTGTCGGGCGCAGTCAAGGTGTCGGCCACCTCGGTCGAGAAGTTGGTAACGGCGCGCAGCCACTGAACGTGGTCCGGCTCTTCGGCACCAGGCTCGTAGCTGCCCATGCCGGCGCGCATCGTGTCGGGCAGGCGCCAGCGCGTCGCGGCCTCGAGGCCGATTTCCTCAAAGCTCACGCCGAGGACGGCCGTGCAGGCCGCCGCTTCGTCGTGTGCGCCGGCTTCGACCTTTCGGCGAATTTCTTCCCACTCGTTTTCTAGATAGCAGACGAGGAGCAGCTTGCCCACTTGGCGCATCAGCGTGCAGACCACGGCTTCTTCGCCGGCGCGCAAGTCACCATGCTCGGTGATCTTGCGCGCAACGCAGCCGGAAAGCATCGCGCGGTTCAGTTCGAGCTTCGCGTCGATGCGGTGCGGGGCACTATGGTGGAAATGGTCGACGATCTTCAAGCCGACGATGAGATGACCGACGGCGTCCATGCCGAGCACCATCAGCGCGCGCGTGACGGTTGTGATGTTGCCGCCGAACGCCATATACATCGCCGAGTTCGCAAGCCGCAGCACTTTTTGCGTCATCGCGAAATCCGACAGGACGATCTGTACGAGAGCAGTCAAGTCCAGATCGTCATTTTTTATCGCCGCCATTGTCGTCCGCAGCGACTGTGACAGCATCGGGAAGTCGCCGCGCTCGCTTATGCGCGCCCACAGCTTGTCGAGCAGGGCGGCCTTTACCATGTCAATCTCGTCAAAGCCATATTCAAGTCTATGTTCTAGAGCGACGCATCGCGGCCGACGCCCGCTCGTGGGTTCACGTCATCGGTTGGGCGTCGTGCAGCCGCAGAATTCGGGATTCAAAGCGCTGGGCGAGCTCCTCCGAGGGCAGCGCCTTGCAGACAAGCCAGCCCTGAATATGATCGCAGCCCATTTGCGTCAGCAGCTTTCGTTGCGCTTCTGTTTCCACCCCTTCCGCGACGAGCTCGAGGTCGAGGTTTTGTGCGAGCCCGACCACGGCTGAAACAATCGCCCGATCGTTGCGAGAGGTTAGCAGGTTCTCGACGAAACTGCGGTCGATCTTCAGCTTAGCGAGAGGAAAGCGTTGCAGGTAGGCGAGGCTCGAGTAGCCGGTGCCGAAATCGTCGACAGCGAAACGGATGCCGGCGGCAGTCAACTCTTCAAGCAGTGCCTTCGCGTGGATCGGATCCTGCATTAGCAGGCTTTCGGTGATTTCGAGCACGAGGCGGCGCGCGTCTATCCCGGTGAGCGATAGGGCATCGCGCACGTACTGTTTGAAGCGCGGGTCGCGGAACTGTTGCGGCGAGACGTTGACTGCGACATATTGAAGCGCAATGCCTTGCGTGTCCCATTGCACGATCTGCATGCAGGCGACCTTGAGCGCCCAGTTGCCGAGGTAGTTGATGAGGCCAATTGATTCGGCGAGCGGCACGAAGGTCGATGGCGGCACGAGTCCGTGCACGGGGTGATGCCAGCGGATCAGCGCCTCCACGCCCACGACGCCGCCGGTCTGGCTGCTCGTTATCGGCTGGAAATGGAGGGCGAATTCGCCGTTGCGTACGCCATCGTAAAGATCGGCTTCAAGCTTGAGGCGCTCAGCGTCGGCCGGATCGGCGCTCGGCGAGTGAAAGGCGAGCGTATTGCTGCCCGAGGTTTTCGCCTGCGCGAGCGCGTGATCGGCACGATGCAGGAACTGCACGTGATGACCGGGCGGCGCGCGGTTGGCACCGGGGTCCGGATAGAGCGCGATGCCGACGCTGGCCGAAAGGTGGACGGGCTGGCCGTTGAACGCGTAAGGCTGCTGCACAGCCGTCATGAAGCGGTGTCCAAGCACCTCGGCAGCGGTGGCCGCCTCGTCGCGCGTGGCGGCGCGTACGAGAACGGCGAATTTGTCGCTCGTCACGCGCGCAAGAATCTCGGCCGGCGAGATGCAACCTGCGAGACGCTGCGCCGTGTCCCGCAGCAGCGCATCGCCCGCGTCGTAGCCCAGCGCCCGGTTCACGCGCTGGTAATCGTCGAGATCGAGGAGCAAAAGCGCCGAACCGGTGCCGTTTGCATCGACCTCGTCCTGCGCGGCATTGACCAGTGCGGCGAGCGCCGTGCCGTTCGCGAGGCCTGTCATGTGATCGTTATGGAGCTGGTACGTCAAGCGCTCCTCGGTCGCGCGCCAGCTCGTGACGTCGAACGCCGTCACGGCGAAGCCGGGCGAGCCGTCGCGCGTGACCGGCACCACGCGGAGTTCAACGGGGATCGGGTAGGTGAGCGACTTCATCAGGTGCAGCGTCGCCCGCTCGGCGTGGCCACTGACTGCCGCACGCGCGACGAGCGCATCAAGCGTCGCCGCGTCGCCCGCTGCGATGACTTCGTGCAGCGT
>JAXDQB010000463.1:0-3942 GCA_034668065.1 Paraburkholderia sp. | reverse complement strand
GGGCCGTGCTCGCTCAGATGGCCGCGTCGCATGACGGCCGAAGCAAACGGCCCGTAGACGGAATGGCCGCTAACATGACGGCCGCAGATAAAACAGTCGCGGACGAAAAGATTGTCGACGTGAGCGTAGAACTACTCGACGATGCGCAGTTCGGCCCTGTTTTCCGTTTCACGGCGCCGCCTGCGGACGGCGTATCAGCGCAGTCTGTGTCGTACGGTTTGCCGCCTTTCAATTCTGTACTTGCGCGCGAGATCTTATCGCGCTCGCCCTATGCGCGCCGAGCCCCGATCGAGCCAGTGCTGAGCGCGTTGACGGCCTTGTCAGAAGCGGTTTGCGTAATCGAGCCGATCGCCGGTCTCACGGCGGTCCTGCGCATCATGGCTACGCGCGTGGTACTCGTCGCGCCCCAGTTGCGGCTCGCGACGACGCGCGGGCGTCTGGCCATCGTCCCGTATCCACGCCACCTCGAGGTGCCAATTGAATGGCGCGGCGATCGTCTGATGATCCGGCCGATCCGCCCCGAGGACGAAGCCGCTCACAGCGCTTTTATCGCAGCCATGTCGCCTGATGATTTGCGCATGCGCTTCTTCGGGGCGGTGCGAGGCTTTGATCATTCACAGCTCGCGCGCATGACGCAGATCGACTACGACCGTGAAATGGCGCTGATCGCCACAGCCGCCGAAGCGAACAACGGTGCGCAGCAAACGCTCGGCGTCGTACGCATCGTCGCGGATCCCGACAACGAATGCGCGGAGTTCGCTATCGCTATTCGTTCGGATCTCAAGGGAAAGGGGCTCGGACGGCTGCTGATGAGCCGGATCATCGACTACGCGCGTGCGCGCGGCACTCGTTTCATCGTAGGCGAGATCTTGCATGAGAATACCCCCATGCTCGCGCTCGCAAGGGTCTGCGGGTTTGAGACGCAGCCGTCAGACGATCCGGCCATCGTCTCGGTTCGCCTATCGCTTCAGGAAGCGGCACATCAGCGGTAGGCCTGCGTCAAGCGTGTCCGCGCATGGCTAGCTGAAGCATGCGGGCGGCGATGGCAGCGATGGCGCCCATGGCGATAACCTCCGGCCAGGGTTGCCATGGAGGACTCAAGCAGCCAGCTTCGCAGCCGCTTCATCCACTTGCGTACGGGAAATCGACAATTCGGCCAGCCACGTCTGCGCATACTCGCAGCCCGTCTCGCGTTCGAGGCGCGCGATCGTCGCCGCGTTGCGCGTGACGTCCTTCGGCGTAGCAAGGAAAGGCTTGATTGATTCGCCTGCTTTGAAGGCGTCGAAAAGCGGTACGCGGATGTCGTCAGGGAGCGTGCGGGTCCATTGATAGGGTTTGCCGTTGAACGTGAGCGTTGGCGGCAACACGCGCTCTTTCTTCGCGGACGCAATGAGCCCATACGTCCTTGCGGCTTCGCCAATCTGCTCGGGTGAGAAAAGTTCTTCGGGCGTGATATCGAACTGCACGACATACGCTTCCATTGCCTTCATGGCAGCCGCGCGATCATCGCGTTTTTGCTGCGCCTGTTCGACGAGACGGCGCAGTTCGTCGGCTTCCTCACTAGTGATCGTGAAGCTCGTCTGCTTTTGCTGAAGTTCGGTGAAGCGCTGGAATTCGGGGTCGGTCAAAAGTTTTGCCATGAGATCGGATCGACTTGGCGCCGCGCGCGAAGACGCGGGCGCGTTTTGGGAAGGGCGGCCATTCTAGCGTCAGACGGCCGATCGATCCAGATCCACGGGGGGCGTTTTGAGAGCGTCTGCATAGACGAAACGGTCGCCGTGGCATGCACAGTCTCGGTGCATTGCTCGGGCGAAAACGCGCCCCCCGGCCCGGCAGCATCGTTGCCATCGGCACTGCCAGCTGTAACGAGTGCTTCGCCATCGAACCCGTTCTCCTGGCCCTTGGTGCTGGGATAGCCTTAGCCGCCTTCGTCCTGACCGGCTGGCGATGTCGCAAGGGCCGATGAGCCACTGCTGCTCGTGCCGTCGCCGACTCGATTGATTGTCCCTTGCGCGAGCGCGACGAGCGTCTCCTTATCTCCGTCGAGTGCGTAGACGCGGCATTGGCAGGTTGCATGCCCGCGTCCCGCGTAGACGAGTTCCGCCCGTGCCAGCAGCGCGCCGCGCACGGCCGGGCGCAGGTAGTTGATTTTGTATTCGCCGTTGACGACGCGCGGACCGAGCGCGATCGCGCCCGCGAACGTCAGGGCATTATCGGCGAGGTAGCTGATGACCCCGCTGTGGACGAAACCGTGCTGCTGACGCAGTTCGTCGCGAATCGACAGCCGCAGTGTCAGCCCGTGCTCGCCGATCTGCACGAGTTCGGTTCCGAGCAGCATGCTGAACGGTTGAGCGTGTAACGCGCCGCGAGCGAGATCGAAGAAGTCGGTCATCGAGAGCCCCTCGGGGCCGGGGCCCCGTGCCATGTACGTTCCACTCTAGGAACGGTTCGCGACGCGCGTCAAGGAACCAGTTCAATCGGGCGCCCTATTTCTCTTACACCGGCATCAAGCCGGCAGCGAGGCGTAGGCGGTGGCGAGGTGATAGGGGGTTGTCGAAGGCATGTCCGCGCGTGCAACTTCGCCGCCGGCGCTCTTGCATTCATACCAGCCGCGCGGATGCAGAAAGCGCGCGCGAAAGGTTTCGATCTGCGATGCGAGCGTGCTGCGCTCCGCTGGCGTGCTACGCGTGGCGAGCGCGCGCAGATACTCAGTTTGAGCCCAGATGCGCTGAGTTGAGTCTTGCATCGAGCCGTCTTCGTGCAGTGCCGCGCATACGCCGCCCGATTGCGGATCAACACCGTAACGCTGCGCGAACTCGAACGCGCGCTCGAGCGACGCCGCAAGGCCCGATGATGCGATCGTGCGGCCCGCTTTCTCGACGAGGTAGAACCATTCGAACTGGTGACCGGGCTCGAGCCGATTGTTGGCCGTGCCGATGGGAAGCTCGGCGATGGCGCCTGTGGGCGCGTGGACGAACGCGCAGGCCACGGCCTCAGCGATCCGCGCGAGCGCCGTCGCGAAAGCGGTTTCGCCTGTCGCTTCGTACGCGGCGAGATACGCTTCGGTCAGATGCATCAGCGGATTTTGCAGCGGGCCGCTTTGTGGGGCCAAGAAACGAACATCGAGCGCCGCATGCAGCAGTCCGTTCGCTGCGGCGAAGCGCGAATCGATGAGCGATGCGGTGTCGGCTACGACCCGAAGCGCGTCGCGATCGCCGAAAGCCGCCGCATAGTGTGCACAGGCGAAGACGACAAATGCATGCGTGTAGAGATCCTTCGTCGTGTCGAGCGGAGCGCCGGCGGCGTCGACGCTGTAGAGCCATCCGCCATGGAGTTCATCGCGGAAATGCCTGCATAGCGATGCAAAAAGTGTTTGCGCATGCATCGCGTCGCCCGAGAGCGAAAAGACGAAGAGCTGCCGCGCGCAGGCCATCGCTCGATAGCGTGTGACCGGCAGCCGGGCGTGATCCTCGGCGCGCATGGCCTCGTAAGGCAGCTGCATCGCGGTATCGAAACCAGGGCCACGCCAGAGCGGCAGGACGGTCTGCGCGAAATGTGTGCGCAGAGCGGCGGCTTGGGCTGCGGCCGCGGCGTCGGTCGAGATGGGCATAGAAGTGCGGAGCGAGTTCGATAATCGATTTGCGCGTAGACGTCCCGCGCGCGAAGTCGTCAGGATAATTGAAATTCTTTTGGCGAGCAGGCAGGCCTCCATGATACGAGGCAGCTATAAAAGGCTGCGGCCGTGGCGAATGGCGAGTGACCGGTGGTGGATCGCGTGGTAGCACGGTACTCGATGGGGGCGGGGCCAACCGATCGTGAGACAATGCCGCCGCGTTTGCCAAACGCGACCCTCGAATAACGCATTGAACCAAGCGGCGCGCGCGGCCGCGACCATATTCTTACGCTATGGCAGATTCCACAGCATCTTCGACGTTGGACGCT